>CALJLC010000320.1 GCA_937982605.1 uncultured Gemmatimonadales bacterium
CCTCCGTCGGGAGAGACGAAGGGCGACTCGTCCCGCCCGCTGGCGAAGGGGACGTCCTCGGGCTCGGCCCACTCCGTGCCGGTCCAGCGCGAGAGGACGATCCTGGGCGGGCCCCGTCGGGAGCGTCGCGTGAAGTACGCCTCCCGTCCGTCGGGCGAGAAGGTTATGTCGTAGTCGCGCTCCTCCGACGACACCGCGCCCGGCGCGAAGACCGTGGGCTCGGGAACCGAAGCCTGGGTCCACGCCGCGGGTGGGGCGTCGCACGCCCCCAGGAGCGCCGCGAAGGCGACGGCCGCGGCGGCCGGGACCCGGCTTCCGGGGAGCGGCGCGCGACGAGCGGGGCGGCGCCGGATCGACGACGCCCCGTACCGTGACGCGGGGGATTCGGAGAGGGGCTCGCTCACCCTGACACGGTGGCCCCCCGGCCGCGCTCTGTCTACGGTCGGGTGGCCTCGAAGTGGGCGCCGGAGATCGACGAAGCGAAGCCGCGCAGCGCGGGCTCCGTCTCGGGCCGCTCGGAGATCTGTGCCCGGACGCCCGGATCGTCCAGGACGTACGACATCGGATACGGCGTCTCGCTCGTGATGCGGACGTCGTGGAAGCCGGCGTCGCGGAACTCCGCGAGGTACGCCTCGCGGTGGGTCGGCAGACAGCCGGCCACCGCGTCGAGGCTCCCCTCCAGCACGGCGGGCACCGGCTCGTCCGAGACCATGTCGGAGACCACCAGACGACCGCCCGGCTTGAGGACCCGGAAGGCCTCCCGGAGCACCCGGCCCTTCTCCGTCGAGAGGTTGAGCACGCAGTTGGAGATGATCACGTCGACGCTCGCGTCGGCCACGGGCAGCGCCTCGATCTCGCCGAGGCGGAACTCGACGTTGGCGTACCCGCCTTCGGCGGCGTTGCGGCGGGCCCGCTCGACCATCTCCGCGGTCATGTCGACGCCGATCACCCGGCCGCTCGGGCCGACCCGGCGCGCCGCCAGGAAGCAGTCGATCCCCGCCCCCGACCCGAGGTCGAGCACGGTGTCGCCCTCCCGCAGCTCCGCGAGGGCCGTGGGGTTGCCGCAGCCGAGGCCGAGGTTGGCGTCCTCGGGGAGCCCGGCGAGCTCGTCGTCGGAGTAGCCGATGGCGAGGCTGATGGACTCGGCCGTGACGCCGGCCGCGCCCGCCGACCCGTCGGCCGGCTCCGGGGTGCAGCACGAGGGACCGCAGCAGCCGGTCGACTCGGTGGCCGCCCGGGCGTAGCGGTCACGCACTGCGCGGCGGACGTCTTCGGAGGTGCCGTGCTTCGAGGGGCTGGCGCTCATGAGGTGCTCCTGAACCGTGGCAGGTCGGGTGATCGGGTCTTCGGCGGGGCAACGGTGCAGCACGATCCGCCGGAGGTGTCGACACGGCGGGCGAAGGAGTCGGCCAGGCGTTCGACCACCCGCGTGACCGCGGCGCGGACGTCCGGCTCGAGATCCGAGAGCAGCGCGCCGTACTCGTCGTCGAGATCGCCCTGGACGGCGGCGTGGACGTCGAGGCCGCCCGGCGTCGGTACGAGCCGCACCACGCGCCCGTCTTCGGGGTCCCTCGCCCGCTCCAGCAGGCCCTTGTCGACCAGACCGTTGGCGATCCGGCTCGCCGTGCTCTTGTCGAGGAAGAGGTGTGCCGCCAGCTCGTTGATCGTGAGGCCGCCGGCCTGGACGACGCCTTCCAGCGCGTAGCACTGGCTGACGCTGATGTCGTAGCAGCACGCGCGGTCGCGGTCCCGGAACTGGACGACCCGGATCAGGGAGCCGAGGGCGGCCGAGAGCGCGCGCGTATCGGAGGCGAGGGCGTCGTCGCGGAGTGGCTCGAGAGTAGTTGTCATGCGCAACGATATCGCGAATGGTTGTGGACTGCAACTACCTCCGTGCCGCCGCGGCCTCCGCGCCCGCCACCTCGAGCAGGCTTTGCGGGTCGACGCTCGTGGTGCCGTACCGCACGACCCAGTGCAGGTGCGGACCGGTGACCCGCCCGGTGGCGCCCACGAGGCCGATCGGCTCCCCGGCCTCCACGGTGTCGCCCACCTCCACGAGCTGGCGGCTCAGGTGGAAATACGCCGAGAGCAGCCCGGCTCCGTGGTTCAGGTACACGACGTTGCCGGCGAGGAGGAAGGGCTCCACGAGCTCGACGACGCCTCGCGTGGCGGCGACGACGGTGTCCCCCCGGGCGCCCCGCAGGTCGAGTCCCATGTGCCGGCTCGAGAGCTGGCCGTTGAAGATCCGGCCGTCCCCGAAGCCGCCCGTCACGACGCTGTTGCGCGGCATGACCACGGTCTCGTCCCAGATGCGACGGGTCCGATGCGCTCGGGCGGCCGCGGTCGCCGCCTTCTCCCGGTCCTGCTCGAGCCGCACGCGGTCCGCCGAGTCGGGTGGCGCGCCGAAGCGCGGCGCCACGGTGAGGCGCTCCAGGGGGTAGTCGCCCGCCTGCACGGGAATCGAGGTCGTGAGCCGCTTCTCGCCGCCGGCCGCGTAGACCACGCGGAAGGACGCCTGGAGCAGGCTGTCGCCGTCGACCGGCGCGGGAGCCAGGCTCTCGAAGACCAGGTCGCCGAGGCGCTCGAAGTGGAGTTCCTCGCCCCCGGCGCTGCCGTGCACGCCGAGGAGCGGCGAGTGGCGGGAGGCGATCACCCGGATCCGGAAGAGGCGGCCCTCCCGGGGGGATTCCGGCTCCCACTCCACCTCCGGATCCATGTACACCACCGGGGCTTCGTCGGCCGCGTCGGCACCGGGCAACGGGCGCAGGAGCGCCCAGACGGCGAGCACGGCGGCGGTCAGGATCAGGAGGAGGCGCATGATCGGCGAAAGATGCGCGCTCGGCGGACGACGCGCGAGCCCGCCCGGAAGACGCCCTTCAGAGACCGACCTATCGCCAATACTCTTGTATTGACAGGCCCGGAACGCCGCGTCAGACTTGGCCTCATGCAGGCCAAGACCAGCCAGCTCCAGATCCGGGTCTCGCCGACCGAGAAGGCGACGCTGAAACGACTGGCGTCGGCGTCCGGACTCTCGGTCTCGGCGTACGTCCTGTCCAGGGTCCTCCCGGCCGCGGGCGAGGCGCTGAACCGGAAGATCGGCGCGCTGGAGCGGGCAGAGGAGCTGGACGGAGCGCTGGCGGAGCTGGTCGGCTACCTGGCCGAGCTGGACGAGGGCGAGTTCGGCCAGGCGACCGAGCAGGTGGAGCTCACGGGCCTGACCCCGCTGCAGCGCAACTACGCGGCGGCCGCCGTCGAGCGGGAGGCGTCGCGACGAGACCGTCCGCCGCCGGCGTGGACCGCGGATGTGGAGCCCCTCCATCGGCCGCACTTCCCGCTCGGGCTCCGGGCGCTGCGACCCCACTTCATGCGCGTCTCGGCGCCCGCCTTCAAGCGGCGTAACGTCTTCCATCCCATTCCGAGCGACCCCCGGAGATGAGCGCTCCCGCCCTGTCGGTGCTGCGGCGCCTGGACGTCTTCCTCCAGGACACCCCCGTGGAAGCGGAGCTCCTCCTCGTGGGGGGCGCGGTCGTGACCGTCGTCTTCAACCACGCCCCCGGCTCCCGACGACCCGCGCTCCTGTTCGGCGATCCGGAGGAGCTCGAGCGGGCGACGGCCACCATCGCCTCGGAGAACGGACTCCCGGGGGACTGGCTCACGTCGGCGGTCCGGAGCCTCGTGGGCGAGCGGGGTGAGCGGTACAGCTGGCAGGGCGAGAGGCTCTCGGTGTATGCCCCGCGCCCGGAATACGTGATGGCGCTCAAGTGCGCGGAGCTCCGCTTTGCCGCCGAGGATCGACGCCGCGCGGTCGAGACCGATCTGCGCTACCTCCTGCGCCTTCTCGAGCTCCGCGCGGTCGACGACGTGCTCCTCGAGGCGGGCCGCTTCTTCTCCGCCCGGCAGCTCGGTCCCGAGGTGGGCGAGAGGATCGGAGCGCTCCTGGCCTGAGCGACGGCGGTCCCGGCTCGCGGCGGCCGCCGCGGGCGGCGCGCCCTACGTCGGCGGGGGACCGGGCTACGCAGAACGGCGGAGATCGTCCGCGAAGGGCGGTGGGCATCGTGGGGGCACTTCGACGACCCCGAGCACCGGAGCCCCCGATGACCACCCGCGCCCCCGCCCGCCCGACCACCCTCTTCCTGACCCTCACCCTCGTCGCCTCTCTCGCCGCGGTGGCGGGACCCGCATCGGCCCAGGTCTCTGGCGATCCCGTTCCGACGGGCGCCGACGGACCCCTGGCCGAGCGGGCGGGCGCGTCCGACGCGGGCGTCTTCGTCACGCTCGGCGGCGGCTTCGGCACGCACGACATGGCCGGTCAGCTCGCGCTGTCCGTGGTGACCGGGCAGCACCACGTCGTCGTTCGCACGTCCGGCACGGCCGAGTTCACCCTCTTCGCTCCCGGCCGGTCCGTGGCGGACTTCGCGGTGCTCTACGGGCGTCGCACGGAGGCCGAGAAGAGCTGGGCGCGCTTCGCGGCCGGGCCGAGCTTCGTCACCGTCAGTCGCCCGGGCCCCGGCTACGACTGCGTCTGGTTCGCGTGCAGCTACGACGTCGCCGAAGAGAACACCCTCGGCCTGGCGCTCCAGGCGGACGCCGTCTGGGCGCCGGCGAAGGCGTTCGGGATCGGTCTCACCGCGTCGGGCAACCTGAACCCGAAGGACTCGTTCGCCACCGTGACGCTCGGCGTGCACCTGGGCCGGGTCCGGTGACGCGCGCCGGCTAGGCGCCCGGGTCGGCCCCGCCCCGCTCCTCGAGGATCTTCATGTTCTCGTTGTACACGAGGGTCAGGACCTCCTGGAACATCTCGAGGGGCAGCGCACCCTGGAGCGGCGGGTATCCGAGCACCACGAAGGTCGGCGTGCCCCGCACCCCGAGCTGGCCGGCGAGCGTCGTCGACGCCGCGATCCGCGGCAACCGCTCGTCGCCCTCGACGCAGGCCCGAAACGCAACCATGTCCACGCCGAGCTCCTCGACCCACGCGTGTACGACGGAGGTCGGGTCGCTGCTGCGCTTCCACGCGGCCTGCTCGTTCCAGAGGCGCCCGTTGAGCGTCTCGAACGCCTCGGTGTCCTGCACGTAGGTGCACTCGGCCGCCTCGGTGGCGACGAGCGAGTTCTCGAACATGCCCGTGATGTAGGGCACGAACTTCCACTCGACCATCCCGGTCTCGATGAACTGCTCGCGGAGGGACGGGAACGTCTCCTCGTGGAACTGCCGGCAGTAGCCGCAGCCGTAGTCGGACATCTCGACGACCTTCACGACCGCCTCTTCGGCGCCCCGGTTGAAGCCGACCTGGCTCACCGGCACGCGGGGCCCGCCGGGATCGGCCAGCGCCGGGTCGGCCGCGATGACCGTCGAGGCGCCGTCGTCCCGGGGGGCCTCCAGAAGGGAGCGTGACAGGTCACGGGTATCGGCGCCCGGACCCTCGGCCTCGGCGCACGCCGTGACCGCGAGGATCAGAGCGGCGCCGAGCGCCACGGGGCGCCTTCGTTCGAACGTCATCGGAGTTCCAGGTTGATCAGTTGTCCCATGCCGGCCAGGAAGGCCGTCATGGTCGCGAAGCGCCCCGTGATCATCAGAAGCCCGATGACGACGAGCACGATTCCCGCACCGCGCTGCAGCGGCACCAGCCACGACCGCGCGGCCGCGCTCCCCGCGAGGAACCAGTTCAGCGCCACTGCCGAGGCGACGAACGGGATCCCCATGCCCAGTGCATACACCCCCAGCAGCAGAGTTCCCTGCACCATCGTGGTCTGGAGGCTGGCATACAGTAGAATCGAACCGAGAATCGGTCCAATGCACGGAGTCCAGCCGGCGCCGAAGGCGACGCCCACGAGAAGGGACCCCAGCAGCCCGACCGGTCGGTCCTGGAGGTGGACGCGCACCTCGCCCGAGAGCGCCGGGATCCGCAGGAGCCCGAGCAGGTGCACGCCGAAGAGGATCATGACCGCGCCGCCGGCCCGGTTGATCCAGGGCAGCGCCTGCGCGATGCGCTGACCGGCCGCGGTCGCCACGAGCCCGAGGGTCATGAAGACCACCCCGAAGCCGACGACGAAGAGAACCGAGTGGAGGGCGGCCCTCCGTCTGACCTCGGCCGTCGGACGCTCGGCGATCTCGCCGAAGGTCAGCCCGGAGACGAAGGCGAGGTAGCTGGGCACCACCGGGAGCACGCACGGCGACAGGAACGACACGAAGCCCGCCAGGAATGCGAGCGGCCACGAGACCTGGATCTCCATCGAACGGCTAGCCCCCCCGTGCGGACGGGTTGGCGGGCGCGGGCGTCTCAGACACGGAAGTCCCGGAGGAGCTGACGCTCCTGCTCGCCCACCCTGGCCTGCACCTCGACGTACTCCTCGAGCGCGCTGCCCTCGAGCTTGTTGCGCACGAATCGGTCGAGCTGGAAGAGCCCCGCCGAGTTCGACAGCTCGACCGTGACGCAGATCGGCTTCTCCTCTCCTTCGGACAGACTGACCGATTCGACGGCGGCGGCGGAGACCGAGTGGATGGAGAGCGAGCCCGCCTCGAACGGGATGCGGGAGCGGCCCTTGGCCATGTCGAGCGCGTCGGCGATGCGAACGATTCCCGCTTCCAGCGTCAGCGGCTTGCCACCGGTTCGGTGGGAGATGATGGCGTGGAGGATCTCCGAGCGGAGGATCGTGCTCTCGTGCGGTCCGTACACGGTCGGAAGAATCTGCCGGAGCTTGCCCTCGGCCAGGATGAGGGAGAAGGCCTCGTGGTCCTCGCGGTGGATGGACAGGCCGATGTCGTGGAGAAGGGCCCCCAGAGCCACCACGACCTCCGCATCCTCCTTTTCCATCCCGTAGTTCACCGCCACACTCGGCTCCACGCCGGCATCGACGAGCAGGCGCAGCATCCGGATGGCGATGTTGGTGACGATCTTCACGTGGACGGGCCCGTGATCGGTCATCTGGAGGCGGTCGACCGCGTTCACGTTCGCCGCGATCCACATGCCGTACAGGTCGTCGTCGGCGTTCACGAGCTCCAGGATCGAGCCGAGCCGGGGGTTGTGTTTAACTGGAAGTAGAATTTCGATTCGGTTTTCGAATCGGCTCTCCAGGCCCCGGATCGGGGTGCCCCCACTCATGTCGCCGACTCCCAGTCGAGCACTTTCTCGGCTCCGTCGTAGATGACGACCGTACCGACGATCCGGTCGTGAATGGCCTGCCGGTTCGCATCCCACCACACCTGCGCGAAGCCGAGCAGACCGGTGGCGAAGCCGGCCGCGTAGCCACCGACCCGCTCGAAGGCGACCCACCAGGTGATCGGCCCGCCGTCCAGGCGGACCACCCGGATCCCGAGTGCCCGCTTGCCGATCGTCTGGCCGTTCCACCAGGAGAGGACCACCGTCATGTAGAGCGCCGCCCAGCCGAATCCGAAGCCGAGCTGATCCGCGAGCTCGCGGAGGCGGGTCAGCAGGCCCCGATTCTCGAACGCTTCGACCTCGCCCTCGAGCTCCCGCACCTCGCGCCGGGCCGACTCGAGCCGTCGGTCGAGGGTGGAGATCCGGTCCTCGAGCTCCCCCAGCGAGTCGCCGGCGACAAGGTCTCGGATCCGCGCCTCCAGGAGCGTGGCCTCGGGGGAATCGGTCATCTCGTCCGACCCACGGAGTCGGACCCAGCGCCCGATCGCCTCGTCGTCCGTGAGCGCGGCGATCTCGACTTCGAGCGCGGTGTCTCCGACGTCCTGCGCCTCCTCGTCGCCCTCGGGCGCGAGGAGGGCGTCGACCTCCGTCTCCCACTCCTCCCGCCAGTCGGCGGCGTCCGGGGCCAGGCCCACCAGGGCCCGTCGGAGGACGTCGTCGGCGAGCCCGGCCTCGCGGCCAGCCTCGATCAGCGCGTCGGCCACCTCCTGGGCCTCCTCTGGCGACGCCGCGTCCTCGATCCCCTCGAACACGCCCATCTCCCCGAGGCCCCGGACGACCTGGCTGGTCACGCTGCCGCGCTCGGTGTCCCCACCACGGTCGAGGCCGGGCCCGAAGGCGGTCCAGAGCGCGGCGGTCACGATCGCGATGAAGACCCCGAGACAGCCCACCGACAGCCGCATGGCCCGGCCGAAGACGCTGCCGCGTACCGAGATCCTCTTGAAGCCCGCGCGGATGAAGAAGGTGGCCGCCGCGACACCGAGCAGCAGGGGGAGGCTCCGGGTCAGCGCCGTGATCGCGATGATCACCATGCCGTCCACGGCGAGCGCGGCGGCCCGGCGCCTCGGAGACGCCAGCGGCATTCCGAGAAGGTCGGCCGAAACGTCGAAGGCGTCTGGAGTGACGACGCTCCGCGGGTCTCTCTGGCCGGCTACCGGCATCGGGTCGGACCCCGTCGGCCGCCGGGCCTCAGCGCCGGCGCGCCCAGAGGACGAGGGCCAGACCCACGGCGGCGCCGAGCAGCGCTCCCCCCGCGATCGTGCTCATCGGCGGGGCGATGCGGGGCGGTGGCGGCACCGCGTCCGGTACCCGGGCCCGCTCGGAGGCGGCGTGGGGGTCGGCCGGAAGTGCCGCGCCGTTGCCGCCCCGGACCGCTGGCGTGTCGTAACTCATGGTCTCGTCCGCACTTCCGTCCCAAGAGCACGCCGCGCACTCGAGAGAGCCGCGCTCCTTCGCGGTCCGGTTGGCGTACGCCACCTCGCTGCCGCACAGGGGGCACGAGAGGCCCGCGGCCTCCGGCTCGATGATCCCGTAGAGCGCGCCCTTGGACAGATCGAGCTCGTCGGCGATCTGGTTGACGCTCCGGTCGGAGTGCCAGTACAGCTCGTTGGCACGTTCGACGGCTTCGGGGGTCACTTCCGAGGCGTGCATGGCCGCTACCCTCCCGCGCGGTTGACCGGTCAATGCGCCGCGTCGAACATAACGTACGCTCCGGCGCACGGAAATCCCGCCGCCGCCCGCATCGATCGCGTAACTCCGCGTCGGACGTACGGTTCCGTCCCTCCCATCCCCGGACCCGCCGTGAAGCTCCCCGTAGCGCACGGACATCTCGAGGCGCTCCTCAAGGAGCCCGAGCGCGAACCGCGAGGTGCGGCGGTCGTGTGCCACCCCCATCCGCTGCACGGGGGCACGATGCACACCAAGGCGGTCTACCGCGCGGCTCAGGGGCTGCTCGAGGCCGGTCTGGTCGCGCTCCGCTTCAACTTCCGCGGCGTCGGGACGAGCACCGGCAGCCACGACGACGGGATCGGCGAGCAGGACGACGCGCGTGCCGCGCTCGACTGGCTCGCGGAACGCTATCCCGAGCTCCCGCTCGTGATCGGGGGATTCTCCTTCGGCTCCATGGTGGGGCTGAGCGTGGGCGCGGAGGACGAGCGGGTCGACGCGCTGCTCGGGCTGGGGCTGCCGGTCGATCTGGACGACCGATACGACTTCGGGTACCTGGCGGCGGCGGAGAAGCCGGTCCTGGTGGTGCAGGGGGAGCGCGACGAGTTCGGGCCGGGTCCGGTGGTGGCGGAGGCGCTGGCCCCGCTCGGCGACCACATCACACTGGTGCGGGTTCCGGACACCGACCACTATTTCGAGGGTAGGCTCGAGGACCTCCGGGCCGCGGTCCGGGGCTACTACGAGTCGGGACCCGGCGCCCGGGTCCTGCGCACCCTCTGACCCCGGCGTGCCCCCCGCACGCCGGTCGCCCGCGGGGAGTGGCCATGCGAAGCCGTGAGCGGATCCTGCAGAGCCTCGAGAAGGTCTATCTCGGCGCCTTCTCCGAGGCGGAATCCGCCGGGGACGGCGCCCGCATGGCGGAGCTGGACATGGCGTACCAGCGCGATCAGCTCCAGCTCGAGGTCCTGCCGGACGTCCGCGAGCTGCTCACGCCGGCCGAGACCGACCAGGCGGACAAGACGATCACGCTGCTCGAGAAGGCCCAGAGCATCCGGAAGCTCACCAAGCTCCGCTGAGCGGCGCCACCGAAGGGGACCCGTGAAGATCTACACCAGGACCGGCGACGACGGGGGCACGGCGCTCTTCGGCGGCGGCCGCGTGCGGAAGCACGACGACCGGGTCGAGGCGTACGGCAGCGTCGACGAGCTGAACTCGGTGCTCGGATGGGCTCTCGCCCAGCTCGGCGACGAGAGCCTTCGCGAGCGGCTGGGTGTCGTGCAGCACGACCTCTTCACGATCGGCTCGCAGCTGGCCACCCCGCCCGCGGAGGGCAACCGTGTCCGCCCCGAGGTCCCCCTCCTGCCGCTCGAGCGGGTCGGCGCCATGGAGCGCTGGATGGACGAGGCGGAGGAGGAGCTGCCGCCGCTCCGTGCGTTCGTCCTGCCCGGAGGCGACCCCGGCGCGGCCGCGCTGCACGTGGCGCGCACCGTCTGCCGGAGGGCCGAGCGCGCCGTGGTCCGCCTCGCGGAGGATCAACCGGTCGACGCCGACATCGTGACGTACCTGAACCGGCTTTCGGACCTCCTCTTCGTGTGCGCCCGTCTGGTGAACCACCGGACCGGAACCGGCGACGTCGAATGGCAGAAGGAGCGCTCGGGGCTCGACGTCCGCTGAAGGGAGAGCCCGCCGCACGCGCCGCCCGGATGGCGCGCTCGGTCGACGCCGCGCTGCGCGGTCGGGGTATCGACGAGACGACGCGACACCGGGTGGGCGAGGCGCTAGCGCTCGGCATGGAGCCGCGGCTGGCTGCACTGGACGACGACCATCATCCGGCCCTCCTGCACCCCGGTCGCTCGCTGCTCGTCCTCCTGCACGACGTCGAGTCCCTCGACGAGCCCTCGCTTCTCCTGGCCGCGTTGCACGAGTCGGCCGACGCGGCGCTGCGGGTCCCTCCGCAGCGCGTTCGTGACCGGCTCGGCCCCGCCCTGGTCGACCGGCTCGCGGCGCTGCCGCTTCCCGGCCACGAAGCGCTGGCGGAACGGCTCGTGCTCCTGGATCGCGCCTCGGCTCTGGCGGTGCTCGCCGAGCACCTCGACCAGCTGCGGCACCTCCACCTGAGGCCGGAGACGGGTGCCGAGTGGTCCGAGACGCTGGAGGAGGTGGAGCGTGCGTGGGGGCCCTTCGCGTCCCGCATCGACGAGCGGCTGTCCGTCCGCTACGCCCACTGGAGCCGCACCTTCGCGCGGCGCCTGCGCCGAGGTCAGTTCCCCCGGGTGTAGATCATCCAGACGCCGTTGCCGGCGCCGAGCCCGAAGAGGTTGCCCGCCTGCAGCGGCTTGTAGATGACCATGCGCTCGACGGCCTCCGGGGGGAGCCGGAGCGCCAGGTTCGGGTCCGTCGAGCGGACGTCGTTGATGTAGACCAGCATCGGAACGCAGCCCGACTGCACCATCCTCACCTGGGCGGTGGAATAGCCCACGCAGATCGTGCCGTCCGAGTGGTGGCGCACGATGATGCCCGGCATGTGGAGCGAGCGCAGGATGTCGGAGGCGTCCCGGGACGTCTGGCGCACCTGATCGATCTCCTCGCGGGTAACGACCACGCCCCCGCGGGTCCGATCGAGCGCCACCGGGGGCGCCTCGGTCGTGACCACGAGCGGCGCGATCTCGATCGGCTCGTTGTCGACCAGCATGCTCACGTCGAGACGCTCTCCGTGCGGCACGACCAGCGTGTCCATCTTCGTGCCGTACGCCAGGTGGTCCGTCATGAGCATGTAGGTGCCGGGCGGCACCTCGCTGAAGCGGAACCGACCGTCGTCGTTCGTGACCGTGCTGATCTCGGTGCCGCGCAGCCAGGCGACGGCCCCCTCGACCGGGGCGCCGGTGATCCGGTCGTTCAGGTGACCCGAGATCTCGCTCGGCTCCGTCTCGAATACGTCGATCGAAGCCTGGACGAACTGGTTGGCGCCGACCTTCACCTCGCGGCGGATGCTCTCGCGCCCGTAGAAGCCGGCCGACACGAGGATGGGGACGTCGGCCGGCACGGAGCACACGGCGTACCAGCCGTCGGCGGTCGTGTAGGCCTCCGTCCTCCGGGGCAGCCGGCTCTCACCCTCCTGCCAGGAGAGCGTCACCTGTGCGCCCCCGAGCGTCAGGTCGGAGAGCGCGTCGCGCACGCGCCCGCCCACCGCGCCCACCCCGGGCGGCCGTTCGTCCATGAGGCACTGCATGGCCATCATCGTGGGCATCGACGGCGTGCCGAGCGCCACACGGTGCTCGCCGTCCGCCTCGACGGTGACCGGCACCGGTCCGGGCGAGACGCCCATCTCCCCGAGTCGCGTGTGGAAGAAGAGCACGTTGTACGTGCCCGGCGGAACGCCTTCGATGCGGTAGACACCGTCGTCGTCCGTCACCGCACGGTGCTGGGTGTCCCAGAGGAAGACCGCCGCGTCGACGAGCGGGGCGTCCGCGATCGAGTCGTACACCAGCCCGTGGACGACGCCGGTTTGCGCGCGGACGTCGGCGGCGACCCCGACGGCGACCGCCGTGGCCACGACTGCAACGATTCCTCGTCCTGCCG
>CALJLC010000321.1 GCA_937982605.1 uncultured Gemmatimonadales bacterium
AGTCCGATCCCGACACCGACCCCCGTGAGCCTGAGCCCCTCGACGACGACGCTCCGGCGGATCTCGGAGCGGGAGGCGCCGAGCGCCAGCCGGACCCCCAGCTCCCGCTCCCGCTGCGCCACGGAGAACGAGATCAGGCCGTAGATCCCGAGGGTTGCGAGGAGCAGCGCGCCTCCGCCGAAGACGCCGAGGAACACCGAGCCGATGCTCCACTGCATCCGGTTCTCGGCCACCACGTCGTCCATGGGGCGGATCGTGAGGGGCAGGTCGGGCGCGACGGCTCCGAGCGCGGTTCGCACACCCGCCACGAGGGTCGCCGGCTCGGCGTCCGTGCGGCCGACGACGAAGAAGCGCCGGCCGGGAGCCTGGAGCGCGGGCCGGTAGTACTGCGGCCCGATGTTCTGCGGGTCGAGGTCGACGTGGTTCACCGGCTCGACCACGGCCACCACCTCCGCCGCCAGCGGGTTCTCGGGGCCCCCGACGAGGAGCGTCTGGCCGACCGCCTCGCCGCCGGGCCAGTACCGCTCTGCGAGCGGCCGGTTCACGGCGACCACGGCGCGCGCGTCCGGGCCGTCGAGGAGCGAGAAGTCGCGACCGGAGAGGACGGAGATCCCCATCGTCTCGAAGTAGCCCGGATAGACGTGGTTGACCGTGGCCATCGGCCACTCGTCCTCCGGGGCGCCGGCCAGCTCGCCCGGCGCCACGCGCCTCGGGATCGTCTCGTGGTTGAGCGGAAGCCAGAGCACCGCCGACGCGGTCGTCACCCCGGGGATCGCGCCGACGGCCGACACCGCCTCCTCCATGAAGGCGCGTCGCTGATCGGCGTCCGGGTAGTCGTCCGCGGGGAGGATGATCTCCGCCGTGACCACCCGCTCGGGCTCGAGCCCCAGGTCCAGCCGCTGTACCGACGCGAAGCTCCGCAGCATGAGTCCGGCGCCCGAGATGAGGAGCACGGCCATCGCCACCTGCGACACGACCAGCACGCGTCTGCCGGTGGACGTGGCCAGGCTTCCCGAGCCCTTCGAGCCTTCCTTGAGCCCTATGGTCAGGTCGACGCGGGAGGCGGCGAGCGCGGGGAAGAGGCCGAAGGCGACCGGGGTCAGGAAGGTCACCAGCAGGGAGAAGGCGAGGACCGTCCGGTCGATGGAGATCGACCCGACGCGGAAGAGGTCCTCCGGGATCACCGGATCGAGCAGACCGGCGAGCCAGTAGGAGAACGCGACGCCGAGCGCGCCTCCGGCGGCGGCGAGGACGAGACTCTCGGTGAGCAGCTGCCGCACCAGCCGTCCGCGGCGGGCGCCGAGGGCTGCGCGCACGGAGACCTCGCGCAGCCGTGTGCTGCCCCGGGCCAGGGTCAGGCTCGCGACGTTGGCGCAGGCGATGAGGAGCACGACCGCCACCGCGCCGAGGAGCACCCAGAAGAGCGCGCTCATGATGTCCCAGACGAAGTTGAGCGCCTCGCGCACCGGCTTGATCGTGACCCCGGACATCCGACCGTCGGCGTCGGGGTACTGCGCGGCGAGCTCGGCGTGGATGCCTTCGAGCTCGGCACGGGCCCGGTCGATGGTCCAGCCGTCCTGCAGGCGCCCCACGAGCAGGTACGGCCTGCTGCCCCGCTCCGCCGAGCGGTCGTCGCGAACGGCGATCCAGAGCTTCGCCGTGCCGAAGGGGAAGTTGAACTCGGGCGGCATCACGCCGATCACCGTGTGCAGCACGCCGTCGAGCGTGATCGCGCGACCGACGACGGCCGGATCCGAGCCGTAGCGGCGCTCCCAGAGGCTGTGCGCCATGACGACCGTCCGCTCGGCGCCCGGCCCGTCCTCCTCCGGCCGGAAGGTGCGCCCGAGCGCCGGCCGCACGTCCAGGACGTCGAACATGTTCGCGGTCAGACGCGCGTACTGGATCTGCTCCGGTCCCTCGACGCCGGTGACGTTGGCGCTTCCGTACGAGTACGCGGCGAGTCCCTCGAAGGCCCGGCTCCGCTCCCGCCAGTCGGCGTACTGGGGGTACGAGAAGCGGTCCATGTCCCAGCCGGTGGCCGGGTTCACGAGGTTGACCTGGACCATCTCCTCCGCCTCACCGTACGGCAGCGGCCGGAAGAGGTACGGGTTCATCACGCTGAAGATCGTCGTGTTCGCCGCGATCCCGAACGCGAGCGTGAGGACGACCAGCCCGGCATAGCCGGGAGCCGTGCGCACCGAGCGGAGCGCGTACTGCAGGTCCTGCCGAATCTCGTCCAGCGACATGATCTCTCTTCTCCTCTCGTCCCGTCCCCGACGCCTCTGCATCTCGCTGCAGTAGGCGCGTGTCTCGTCGATGTCTCCGAAGCGGCGGCGCGCTTCGGCTTCCGCCGCTGCCCGGCTCCAGCCCCGCTCGACCAGCTCCTCCACGGAGAGCTCGATGTGGTGGCTCAGCTCGTCGTCCACCGAGCTGCGGACGTCCTCTCCCGAGGACCGGTCCAGCCGGAAGCTCCTCCGGAAGCCGTCAGACACGGTGGCTCACCCCTCCGCCTTCCTCCCGACGGGCTCCAGCACCTTGAACACGCCTTCGGCGTACCGCTGCCAGAACCCCACCTCGCGGTCGAGCTGACGTCGGCCGTCGGGGGTCAGCGAGTAGAACTTGGCCCGTCGCCCCTTGTCCGAGACGCCCCACTCCGCCTCGACCCAGCCCGCTCGCTCCATTCGGTGCAGCGCCTGGTAGAGCGCCGCGTCCTGGAGGTCGAGCGCCCCGTCGGACCGATCCCGGATCGAGCGAGACACCGCGAAGCCGTGCAGCGGGCCCTGGGTGAGCGTCTGCAGCACCACCAGATCGACGGTGCCGGGGAGCAGCCCTCTCGATTCTTCACTCATGGACGACACCTCCGGTTTGACCTCACCTGCTGTCCTCACTTGGTGAGGTTAAACGTGCGACCCCCTACGGGGAAGACGGGGACGCGGGTTTCACCTCCCGGGCGGAGGTCGCTACCATCGAGCGTTCCACCCCTCCAGCGGAGCGGACAGCTGGGCATCCTCTTCGACTCGGCCGAGCACGAGGTCGACCTCGTGCTCCACCCCACGGATCTCTCCGCCGCGGCGGAGCGGGCCTTCGACCACGCCCTGGCCATCGCGATCCGGCACGGGGCGGACTTCACGCTGCTCCACCCGGTCGGCCGGCGCGCCACGGACAACTGGCCGGACTTTCCGAGCGTGCGCTCCAAGCTCGCGCGGTGGCGTCGGGCGGGGACGCTGGGCGGGCTCGGGCGCCGGATCCGGCAGACGAGCGTGAGCAAGGTCGACGTCCAGATCCGGGACCCGGTCGCGGCGTCCGTGCGCTACATCGCGCGTCACCCGGTGGACATGATCGTGCAGGCCACCGAGGGGCGATCCGTTCTGGCGCGCATCATCCGGGCGTCCACGGCCGAGCGGCTGGCCCGGGAGACCAAGCTCTTCACGCTCTTCGTTCCGGCGCACGGGCGCGGGTTCGTCGACGGCCGCACGGGTGCCGTCTCGCTTCGCAGGATCGTGGTCCCGATCGACTCGGCCACGGACCCCAAGCCGGCGATGCTGCGCGCGGTGCACTCCGCCGCGCTCCTCGAGAACCCCGAGCTCGAGATCACCCTCCTGCACATCGGGGAGGGGGAGGAGATCCACCGGACCGACGTCCCGGATCTCCCCTACTGCCGCTGGAACGCCATCCAGCGGAACGGGCCCGTCGTGGAGCAGATCCTCCGGGTGACCGACGAGCTCGAGGCCGACGCGATCTTCATGTCGACGACGTGGAGCCGGTCGGGCTTCGGCCGCTCGGGCCACGACGTGACCGAAGGGGTCCTGGAGGGAGCCGTGTGCCCGGTCGCTACGGTGCCCGTGACGGCGCGGTAGACGCGCGGCGGCTCCACGCCGCCACGACGGGCCAGGCGAGCACGGAGCCGCGCCGCCCGACCACTTCCTCGCGCAGCCGTCCGCCAAGCCCCGTCACCGACGCGTCGTCGAAGCCCACCAGGCCGAGTCGGCGTGCCTCGGGAAGCATGCTGCGGCAGCTCCGCTCCACGTATTCCCAGTAGGGGCTCTCGTCTCCGCCGGCCACCAGGGCCTCGAGCCGCGTCTCGGGGTCGGGCAGGCCGGCCTCGACGAAGGTGGTCCGGAGCCTCCCGCCGGCGTGCAGATCGGCGCCCGCCCCGGCCACCACCGCGCTCTTCCACGCGACGATCTCGTCGTAGAGCGGCGAGTGCGGGCTGGAGTGACCGCCGGTGCGGAGGAGCTCCATCCACGACTCCAGGACGATCACCGGACCGCCGGGGCGCACCGATGCGCTCAGGCTGCGCAGGACCTCCGAGGCGTCGGGCTGGTGCATCAGGATGAACCGCCCCACGAGGGCGTCGAAGGCGTCGGGCCGGCGGAAGTCGTCGAGCTCCACCTGCTCGAAGTCGACGTTGCCGAGCCCGGCGCGCGCCGCCTTGCCGCGTGCCACCTCGAGTGCACCGGCACCGCGATCGATGCCCAGCACCGACCCCGCGCGGCCCACGATCTCCGCGGCGGTGAGGGAGACGTCGCCCGAGCCGCAGCCGATGTCGAGCACGCGCATCCCGGGCTCGAGTCCGCCCTCCCGGAAGGCTCGGACGGTCGCCCCCCGGTAGATCCGGCCCTGGAGGTCGAGGCGGGCCAGCTCGTCCTCGGAGTGCCCCAGGAGATCGTGCCGGTCCGCGGTCACAGGAAGAGCTCCCACTTCTGCGATCGCTCCGGCATTCCCCCCACGCCCTCGGCCTTCTCCTCGACCAGCCGGAACCCCTCCGCCTCGTACAGGCGTCGCGCGGAGTCGAGGCCGGCCACGGTGAAGAGGACCATCCTCCGGTACCCGACGTGACGAGCCTGGCCGACGCACTCCGAAACGAGACGCGCTCCGATCCCGAGGCCCCGCGCCCACGGTTCCACGAAGAGCAGGCGCAGCTGCCCGACGGTCTTCGAGCGCCGTACCAGCGCGATCGCCCCGGCCCTGCGGCCGTCGACCTCCGCGATCCAGCTGCGCTCCCACGCCGGGTCGTACCCCACGAGGAAGTCGCGGGCGATCCCGGCCACCTCGGCCTCGAAGGTGTCGTCCCACCGGTGCGTGGCGTGGTAGAGCCGGGCGTGACGCTCGACGACCCACCCCAGGTCTCCGGGGCGGTGGGGTCGGTACGTCACGCGCGGCTCCCGATCGGCGCGCCCGAGCTCCTGCTCGATCGTGCGCATGGCGGCCACGAGGCGGGCCTGCGCCTCATCGTCGACGCCCGACAGCAGCCCCTCGATCTGGCGCTGGGAGCCCGCGTTGAGCTCCTCGAAGGCCCGGCGGCCCTCCTCCGTCAACCGCACGGAGACCCGGCGCCGGTCCGTGGTCGATCGCTCGCGGGTCACGAGCCCCCGCCGCGCGAACGACTTGACCACCCGGCTGACGTACCCCGCGTCGAGCTCGAGCTCGCTGGCGAGCTCGGTCGGATTCCTCCCGTCCGCGCTCGCCAGCTCGTAGAGTACGCGGGCCTCGGTCAGGGAGTACGGGCTGTCGAGGATCGCCTCGGAGAGCAGTCCGATCTTCCGGGTGTAGAACCGGCTGAACCGGCGGACGGCCTCGGCGCGCCGTGCGAGCGTCGTCATGATGGTTGCCAGAATACCGCGAAATGATTGCCTGAGGCAAGTATCGATGCCGACCTTCCAGAGCGACGTGGAGCCCCTCCGGCGTGTCGTGCTCCGACACGCCTCGGACGCCTTCGTCTCCGCGGAGCGGATCTCCGAGCAGTGGCGGTCCCTCGGCTTCCTCGACGCGCCGGACTACGACCGGGCCGCGGCGGAGTCGGACGGCCTCGCGACGCTCCTCGAGGAGCTCGGCGTGCGGGTCGAGTGGCATCCGGGCCCGGACACGGGGCTCGACTCGATCTACGTCCGGGACCCCGCGGTGCTCTCCGACCGGGGCGTGATCCCGTGCGTCATGGGCAAGGCGGCACGCGCCGCCGAGCCGCCGGCGCTGTCGCGACGCCTCTCGGAGCTGCTGCCGGCGCTGCCCGTCCTGACGCTCGACGCGCCCGCCGGGCCGCCGGCCGCCCCGGGACGGGGATCGGGTCCGCCGCGCCTTGAGGGTGGGGACACGACGTGGCTCGACCGGCGGACGCTCGCCGTGGGGCGCGGCTATCGGACTTCCGAGGCGGCGATCGAGCGCCTCCGGGCTCTCCTGCCCGACGTGGACGTCGTGCGCGTGCCGCTCCCGCACTGGCGCGGGCCGGCCGACGTCTTCCACCTCATGTCGATGCTCTCGCCGCTCGCCGAGGACCTGTTGCTCGTGTTCCCACCCCTTCTCCCGGTTCCCTTTCGCGAGCGGCTGATCGAGCACGGCTTCGGGCTGGTCGACGTGCCCGACGCGGAATTCGAGAGCCAGGGGTGCAACGTCCTCGCCGTGGCGCCCCGCGTCGCGGTCGCCCTCGACGGCAACCCGGAGACCCGGCGCCGGATGGAGGCGGCCGGCGTCGAAGTGCACGTCTTCGAGGGGCGGGAGATCAGCCTCAAGGGGTGCGGCGGCCCGACCTGCCTCACGCGACCGCTGGAGCGCGGCTGACTCCCGAGCGCACTAGGCGTCGGTCGCGCCCGCCCCGGCGGTGCGAGCTCAGTCGAGCGGGCGGTACCGGACGCCGAGCGCGTCGAAGCGGCGCAGGTGCCAGCCGAGGCGGCCCCTGAAGTCGTCGAAGTCCCGCGCGTCGGCCGGGGACCACACGACCTCCGACAGCGCGAGCATCCGAGGCAGCAGCATGTACTCGACGTGATCCCACGTCTTCATGTACTCGGTCCAGACGTTCGCCTGCGCGCCGAGGATGCGCGCGGCCTCGTCGGCGTCGAGCTCCGCCGGGACCGGCTCGAAGGAGTAGACCGTGTCGAGCGGCAGGAAGCCCCCGATGGCGAAGGGCTCCGACGTGGTGTCCTGCGACTGGTAGTAGTCGAGGTACACGTGGCTGTACGGCGCCATGACGACGTCGTGGCCTTCCCGTGACGCCTCGATGCCTCCGGTGACGCCTCGCCACGACATCACGACCGCGTCGGCCGGAACGCCGCCCTCGAGGATCTCGTCCCACCCGATCATCGTCCGGCCGTGTTCGGCCAGAAACCGCCCGATGCGGGCCACGAACCATCCCTGCACCTGCTCGACCTCCGTGAGCCCCTCCCGCACCATGAGCTCGCGGACGTACTCGCTCTCCTCCCATCGGACCTTGGGCGCCTCGTCTCCGCCGATGTGGACGTACGGACCCGGAAAGAGCTCCATGACCTCGGTGAGCACGGTCTCCAGGAAGTCGAAGGTCTCCTCGTACGGGCAGTAGATGTCCTCGAAGACGCCCCACGTCTGCGCGACCTCGAACGGACCCTCGGTGCAGGCGAGCTCCGGGTACGCGGCCAGCGCCGCCTGGGAGTGGCCCGGCATCTCGATCTCGGGGATGACCGTGATGTAGCGCTCCTGCGCGTACGCCACGATCTCCCGGACCTCGTCCTTGGTGTAGAAGCCGCCGTGCGGGACTCCGTCTCCGTCGAAGGGGGCGCTTCCGTGACCGATCTGCGTCTGGTCCCGGAAGGCCGCGACCTCGGTGAGCCTCGGGAACGCGTCGATCTGGATGCGCCACCCCTGGTCCTCGGTCAGGTGCCAGTGGAAGCGGTTGATCTTGTACCGCGCCAGCAGGTCGAGGTAGCGCTTCACCTCGTCGGGCCCGAAGAAGTGACGGGCCACGTCGAGGTGCATGCCCCGGTACCCGAAGCGCGGGCCGTCGTCGATCGATACCGCGGGCACCTCGATCGGCGTCGAAGCCCCGCCGGTCTCGGCGTCGGGGGGCAGGAGCTGCGAGAGCGTCTGCAGACCATAGAAGAGCCCGGCGTGGTCCGTGCCGACGACGCGCACGCCGTCGGGGCCGACGTCCAGCCGGTAGCGCTGCGCCCCGCCCGATCCCTCGACTCCGACCCGGATCGAACCCTCCGGCCCGACCGGGAGCGGGAGGCCCGCGCCGGCCCGGAACGGCCGTGCCCAGAGCTCGGCGACCGCGCGCGCCTCCGTGTCTTCCGGATCGAGGAGGCCGATCCCGACGTTCGCGTCGAGCACGAACGCTCCGCCCCCGGCGGCGAACCGCTCCGGCGCCGGCACGATGTCGTGCTCGGGGCCGGGCCGGCACGCCCCGAGCGCGAGGACCGACACGACGGTCATGGCGGCGATCCCCGGGGCGGGACTCGAGGGTCGAGCGCGGGCCCGGCCGGTGCGCTCGCGGCGCCCGCTCACGCCGACCTCGTGACCACGCGGGTCTGCGCGAACTGCCGGTGCCCGTCCCGCGACTTGTGGAAGCCGAAGCCGCTCTCCCTCGCGCCCACCCACGGCGATCCGGGCACGCCGCCGACCGCGCGGTTCACCCCGATCATCCCGGCCGTGAGCCGGCGCGCGACGGCTTCCGTGCGCTCGCCCTCGGCGCCGAAGACGACGGCTCCGAGCCCGAAGCGGGTGTCGTTCGCCCGGTCGACCGCCTCGTCGACCGAGGCCACGCGCGTGACGCACGCGACCGGTCCGAAGGTCTCCACCGTCCCGATCTCCATCTGCTCCGTCACGTCGGCCAGAACGGTCGGCGTGACGAAGTTGTCACGGTGCCCGTTGCCCCCGGCCAGCACGCGAGCGCCCGCTGCCACCGCCGCGTCGATCTGGGCGAGCACGTGGTCGCGCTGCCGGCCGTTGACCATGGGGCCGACGTCGGCGTCGTCCAGGCCGCTGCCCACCTTCATGGCGCCGGCGAGCTCGGCGAGGGCCGCCTCGAAGGCGTCGGCCACGGAGTCGAGCACGAAGATGCGCTCGGTCGACACGCACACCTGGCCGCAGTTGCGGAAGGAGTTGAAGGCCGCGAAGCGGGCCGCCGCGTCGAGGTCCGCGTCGTCGAGCACGATCATCGGGTCCTTGCCGCCGAGCTCGAGGACGACCCGCTTCAGCGTCCCGCTCGCCTCGCGCAGGATGTGCTTGCCGACCTCGCGCGAGCCCGTGAAGGCGATCATGTCGACGTCCGACGTCACCAGCGCCTTGCCCTGCGCGTCCGCTCCGTGAACGACGAGGAGCACGTTCGGAGGAAGCACCTCGTCGAGCGCGTCGGCGTACGCCTGGCCGCAGAGCGGGGTCTCCTCGGAAGGCTTGAAGACCACCGTGTTCCCGGCCATGAGCGACGGGACGATCATCCAGTGCGGCATCGACATCGGGAAGTTCCACGGCGTGATCACGCCGACGACGCCCAGCGGATCGTGATGCACGGTGGATCGCGCGCCCGAGCCTTCCAGCACGTCCGGCTGCAGCGCCTCGACGATCTCCGCGAGCTCGCGCTCGAGCCCGGACGACAGCGATCGGGCCTCGACACGGGACTCGCGCAGCGGCTTGCCCATCTCCCGGGTGATCAGCTCGGCGTGCCCGTCCGCGCGGTCGGCGAGGATGGCCTGCGCCCTGCCGAGCACGTCGGCTCTCCCCTCCAGACCGAGCGACGCCCAGGACGGTTGCGCTGCTCGGGCGCGCGCAACGGCCGCGGCGATCTCCGGGACCGGGGTCTCCCGAACCTCCCCGACGACGTCGCCGGTGGCGGGGTCGAGGGAGCGCAGCTTCGACATGGCGGGGCCTCGCGTGCCGGGGGGCGGGGGGCCAGCTTGGGACGACCGACCAACAATCCGAAGGCGCGACGGCGAGGGCAAGGTGACGACGACGGGCGACGCGGAGCTCTTCGAGGCGGCACGAGCCGGCGAGGCCTCGCGGGTGCTCGCCCTCGTCGACGACGGTCCGGAGCGGCTGCGGGCGCGCGATCCGGCGGGCGCGTCGCTGCTGCACGTGGCGGCGGAGCGGGACGACGTCGAGCTCGCGCGCGGGCTCCTGGAGCGCGGGGCCGATCCCGAAGCCGAGTCGGGGTGGGGCCAGACCGCCTTCGAGTGGGCCGCGAACATGGGGTCGGCGAGCGTGGCCGAGCTCCTCCTCGCACGCGGGGCCGGTCGGCACACCCTCTGGACGGCGGCCGCGCTCGGGCGTGTCGATGAGGTGGCCGCCCTCCTGGAGGGGCGCCCGGAAGGCGCGGACCGTCACGCCGCCCCGGCGGGGCGCGCGTCGAGCGCCGGGACGGACCTCACCGGATGGCCGGAGGAGACCGCCTTCCGTCGGGGCGACTCGCTCTCCGACGCCTTCTACATCGCCTGCCGGAACGGTCACCTGCGGATCGCCCGCACGCTGGCGGATGCGGGAGCCGACCTCGGCGCGAAGGGCTACTTCGGAGCGTCGGCGCTCCACTGGGCCGCGCTCGGAGGGCACGTCGAGGTCGTGCGGTGGCTCCTCTCGGCGGGCGCACCCCCCGGCGATCCCGACCCGAGGTTCGACGCCACGCCGGCCGGGTGGGCGCGGGAGGGCGGTCATGCCGACCTGGCGGAGCGCCTGGAGCGTGCCGCCCGGGACGGATCGGCGTGAGCCGCCCGCTCGACCTCGTGGTGGGCGACTCGGCCTCGCGGTCGCTCGAGGTGACGCCGGCGAAGGTCCGCGCCTACGCCGACATCACCGGCGACCGCAATCCCCTGCACTTCGACGAGGACTTCGCGTCCCGAACCCGATTCGGGAGGCTCGTGGCGCACGGCGGCATCACGACCGGTGTGCTCCACGCCCTCGTGGCCGAGGACATGCCCGGCCCCGGCACGGTCTTCCTGAGCCAGGAGTGGAAGTTCACCGCGCCGGTGTACATCGGCGACACGATCACCGCGACCGCGGAGGTGCTCAGCGTGCACGCCACCAAGCCGGTCTGCTCGCTGGCCATCCGCGTCGTGCGCCAGGACGGGGAGGTGGCGCTCGAGGGTGAAGCGTGGTGCTACACGTTCCGCGTCGAGGATCCGTGAGCTCCTCCACGCACGGGGTGGGCGCGCGTGTGGCAGATCGGTTGCGGCACGTCCTGGTCGGCGCCGTCGCAGCCTTCGTTCTCGGCGCGGCCGCCCTCCTCCTTCGGGCCCCGCCCCTCGCGGCCCAGGCGACGGTCCGCATCGTCGCCTACAACATCAAGCACGGAGAGGGGCTCGACGGGCGCGTCGACCTGGCCCGGGCGGCGGAGGTGCTTCGCGCGCTCGACGCGGACGTCGTCACGCTGCAGGAGATTGACCGCGGCGTGGAGCGGACCGACGGAGTGGACCAGGCGGCCGCGCTCGGCCGGATGCTCGGCATGGAGGCCCACTTCGGCGACTTCATGCCGTATCAGGGCGGGGAGTACGGCATGGCGGTGCTCTCCCGGTTGCCGGTGCTCTCCGTGCTCAACCTCCGACTCCCGGACGGGGACGAGCCGCGCAGCGCGCTGCACGTCACCGTGGCCACGGGGAGGGAGGGTCGACCGCTCTCCGTCGTCGGCATCCACCTCTACCGGACGCCGGAGGAGCGCTTCGCGCAGGCCGACTCCCTCTCGGCGCTTCTGGAGGAGGTCGACCATCCGGTCGTCCTCGCGGGCGACTTCAACTCGTTCCCGGGGGGCCGGGTGCTGCGGCTGCTGCGCGACGAAGGGTGGTTCGTCGTCGAGAAGGAGGGAGGATCCTTCACCTTCCCGGCGGACGATCCGGCCCGCGAGATCGACTTCGTCATGCTCCGCCCGGCGTCCGCCTTCGAGATCGTGGAGCACCGCGTCGTGGACGAGCCGCTCGTTTCGGATCACCGGCCGCTGCTGCTCGTCGTGCGGCTCTGGTAGCGGGGCCGCACCGGAGCGATGCCGGCTGCGGCTTGCGCAGCGCGGGCCAGGATCGAAGTTGCGGCAGCGGAGGGACTCCGCGACGGGCGGAGGCGCCGCGCGACGTCTGGGCATGGGCGTCGGTTCATGGAGCGAGAGCACGAGGGAGGACGAAGATGAGCGCCCGAAGCATCCCGACCGCCGCGCTGGCGGCACTGGTCCTCGCGGCCGCGCCGGCGGCGGCGCAGATCAACGACGAAGCCGCGCGCGCCGACCGTCTCCAGTACGTCGACGTCCGCCAGGGCTTCGACATCATGACCGACGGGCGGCGGACCGCGCTGTGGATGCTGAACGCCGACGGCACCGACCACCGGGCGCTCACCGACGGCAACAGCTCCGTCGGCTCGCCGCGCTGGTCGCCGGACGGCAACCGGCTCCTCTATGTGTCTTCGGAGGGCGGCTCCTCGCAGATCTTCGTCCGCTGGATGGACACAGGTCAGGTGGCCGAGCTGACGAACGTGACCGAGTCGCCGAGCAGCCTGTCGTGGTCGCCGGACGGACGGTGGATCGCGATGTCGATGCACGTCCCCGAGGCGCAGCCGGCCTTCGCGAAGATGCCTCCGAGGCCCGACGGCGCGCAGTGGAACGAGGCGCCCATCGTCGTCGACCGGCTTCGGTACCGCGGCGACGGACAGGGCTACCTCCCGCGCGGGAACCGGCACCTCTTCGTGATGCCCGCCGAGGGCGGCACGCCCC
>CALJLC010000322.1 GCA_937982605.1 uncultured Gemmatimonadales bacterium
GCCTGATCGCCAGACCCACCTTGAAGGAGAGGAGATCGGCCTCGCTCTGATTCGGGAACATCGTGACCGTTCCGTCCGGGTTGTCGACGATGTCACCCTGCGTCAGATACCGCGTGAGCCCGTGGTCGTGGTGCGTCACGCCGAGGTCCAGCGCGACCTTGCGACCCATGGCGAAGCGCAGGCCGCCGCCGACGCGCCACGAGAAGACCGTGTCGGAGTAGTTCGTCGTCTCCAGGTACGGCCCGAAGCCGTCGTGGTCGTCCACGGACGACGACGTGACGAACCAGGAGATGCCGGCGCTTCCGTGCACGTACGGCTGGATCGGGCCGGTGCCCAGAACGACCTCCGGTCCGAGGGCGCCGTATACGATCGAGTTGGCGGTCGTCAGCGTCGAGGAGACGCGGCACCCGTACGCACAGTAGTCGATGTGCTCGAGCCCGTAGACCGAGAACCCGAGGTCCCCGCGCAGGCGGAGATGGCCGTCCGCTCCGATCGGAAGGCCGGCCCCGAGCTCGAGGCCGTAGCCCTTGTCGACCGCGTAGCCCAGCTCACCCACCGCGTCCGCGACGACGAAGTTCACGTGGAGCGCGGCACCCGGCCCGCGCTCGTACTGCGCCGACGCCTCGCCGACGGAAGCCAGCGCCATCCCCACCACCATCACCGCACCAAGACCGATCCTGCCCCGATCGCGTCGCATCATGACCTCCGGTTGAGTTCGATTCACCCGGGGTGCATCGTCCGTGCCTGTCGGCCTCATCGGGGCAAATAGTTGCAGCGCAACATGTTGGACGTCCGTCGACTCACCTGGATCCGTCGAGAATGACCTCTCCGGGTGACACTTTCCGTCCGGGGCTGCCTTTCGCACTCTCATGATGTCTACTATAATGCTCCAAATTATAGTTGACCGACCGCCGAGCCGAGACACGCCCGTGCCCGCATCCCCGCCGGACCTCGACGCCCTTCTGCCGCTCAGCCCGCCCGTGTACCACGTCCTCCTCGCGCTGGGCGCCGAGGCGATGCACGGCTACGCGATCATGCAGGCCTTCGACGAGCTGACCGGCGGACGCGAACAGCTGCTTCCGGGCACGCTGTACGCGACGCTGCGGCGCATGGTCGAGGGCGGGCTGCTGCGCGAGGTGGAGCCGCCGTCGCCGGACGACGACGCGCGGCGCCGCTACTACCGCGTCACGGAGCGTGGGCGCGCGCTCGCGGCCGCGGAGTCGGCCCGCATGCAGCGGCTGCTCGACGTCGCGGCGGCACGCCGCCTGATCGGAGACGCCGGATGACGGGACGCGGGACTCCGGGGCCGGGCCGGGCGGCACCGGGCCTGGCCGTGCTCCTCTTCGGGGTCGCCATCCGCGCCTTCCCCGCGGCCACGCGTTCGCTCGTGGGCGCGGAGATGGCGGAGTCGTTCCGGCGCGCCGTCGGGGCCGCGTTCGGGCGGGGCAATCGGGCCGGCTGGTCGTTCACCGCCCGGGCGTGCGCCGACGCGCTTCGCCAGGGCGTCGCGGAGCGGAGGAGTGGGGGGCGTCTGCCGCGGGGGCACGGCGTCCGGGTCGACGAGGCGAGGAGGGGGACGATGGGTGAGGGACTCGGAACGGATCTCCGGCTGGCCGCGCGCGGGCTTCGGCGCGCTCCGGGCTTCACGGCGGCGGCGCTGGTGGTGCTCGCCCTGGGGATCGGGGCGAACGCGACCGTCTTCACCGCGCTGCGCGTTGCGGTGCTCTCACCTCCGCCGTTTCCGGACCCCGGCTCGCTGGTCATGGCCGACCTGACCTATCGGCGCGGGTCCGACGAGACCGCCACACCGCTGATCTGGTCGTTCCCCAAGTACATGATGTTCCTCGAGACCGACGGGCGCCTGATCGATCCCGCCGTCGGGTACGCGAGCCGCAACGCGACCCTCACCGGGCTGGGGCCGGCGGAGGTCGTCTCCGTCGAGACGGTCGCGCCCGGCTACTTCGCGCTCCTCGGCCGTTCGCCCACGCTCGGCCGGGGCTTCGTCGAATCCGAGCTCGATCCCGGCACCGATCCTACGGTCGTCGTCCTCTCGGACGCGCTGTGGGCGGAGCGTTTCGCCCGCGATCCCGGGGTCCTCGGTACGACGATCGAGCTCAACGGACGCTCGCTCGACGTGGTGGGGGTGGCGCCTCCGGGCTTCGACGGTCTCACGGGCGGCGTACGCGCCTGGGTGCCGATGGGCGCGGCCGGCGCGCTCTTCTCACCGTTCATGACGTCGCCGGAGGCGGCGGGCTCGCACTGGTTCCACGTCCTCGGCCGTCTGGCGCCGGGGGCGACGCTCGAGGAGGCCCGGGCCCAGATGGAGTCGATCGGCAACGCGATCGCGGAAGCGTACCCGCCTCCGACCGCGAGCCGCACCTTCTCCGCCGCGGCGCGCTCGTTCGGCAGAGTCCGCACCAACGAGCGGGCCCGAGCGGCCGTGATCTTCCTCTCGCTCGCCGCCGGGCTCCTGCTGCTCGTGGCGTGCGCCAACCTCTCCGGCCTGCTCCTGGCACGCGCGCGGTCCCGGGCCCGGGACGCGGCCGTGCGCGTGGCGATGGGCGCCTCGCGCGGACGTCTCGTCCGAGCCTCGCTCGTGGAGAGCCTGACGCTGGCGGCGCTGGGCGGAGCGGCCGGAGTGGGGCTCGCGCTCGCGGGCACCCGGGCGCTTCGACTCCTGTGGCCGACCCGCTTCTCGGGTGGCGCGGACGGCGACCTCATGGTGACGGATCCGTCGACGTTCGCCGTGGACGGCTCCGTGCTCCTCTTCGCCGTGGCGATCGCGCTGGCCACCGGGCTGGTCTTCGGGCTGGCGCCCGCGGTGCGGGCGTCGAGCCCCGACGTCGGCCGTCGTCTGCGGGACGGGGCGGGAGGCACGCGCGCCGGCAGCCGGCCGGGCGGGCTCGATCTCCGCTCGGTCCTGGTCGGAGCTCAGGTCGCGCTGGCGCTCGTGCTCCTCGTCGGAGCCGGTCTCGTGGGTGAGAGCACCCGTCGTCTCCTGGCCGTCGACGAGGGCTTCGACACCCGGCGACTCGTGACCTTCTCCTACTCGATCCCGGCCGCGAGCAGCCGGACGGACGAGCCCGTCTCCTTCCACGACGAGGTGATGGGAGCGCTCCGCGCGCTCCCGACGGTGGAGTCGGCCACCCTGGGATGCCCGCCGCTTCGGGGCCACTGCATCATCACCCGGGTCGACGCCGTCGAAGGCGAGCCCGAGATCCCCGCGGGCGAGGGCCTCGAGATCGGTGTGAACCTGGTCGACGACGACTACTTCGAGGCGCTCGGCATTCCGCTCGTGGCGGGGCGGTCCTTCGATGCGAGGGACGGCACCGATCGCCGGCCCACGCTCGTGATCAGCGAGACGGCGGCGCGGGAGCTCTTCGGGACTCGCCCCGCGGTCGGCCGCTTCGTGGAGCTCGGGATCGGCTCGGACGACAGGGACTCGATGGCCGAGGTGGTCGGCGTGGTCGGGGACGTGCTGTACAACCGCCCGGAGTCCGGGGTGATGGCCGAGGCGTACTACTCGTATCGGGAGTTCCCGGAGACACGGGCCATGGTGACGGTCCGCACCCGGGGCGAGCCGCTGGAGGCGGTCGACGACTTCCGCGCGGTCGTGCAGGCCGCCGACCCCGACATGGCGATCTACGGCCTCCAGACGATGGACGGCCTCATTGCCTCGTCGGTCGGCGATCGCCGTGTGGTCCTTCGGCTCCTGGGCGCGTTCGCCGCGGTGACGCTCCTCCTGGCCGCCACGGGGACATGGGCGCTCGTGGCGTTCATGGTCGCCGACCGGCGACGGGAGCTGGGTCTGCGCATCGCGCTGGGGGCCCGGACCTCGGGCGTGGTGGCGCGCATGCTCGGCCAGGGACTACGCGCGGCCGTGGGCGGCGTGCTCGTCGGCCTCGTTCTCGGTCGATTCGCGTCGCGGCTGCTCGAGAGCCTGCTCTGGGAGACCGAGCCGACCCAGCCCTCGGTCTATCTGACCGGCTCTGCGTTCCTGGTCGGCATCGTGGCGCTCGCGAGCTGGCTGCCCGCACGACGGGCGGCGAGCGTCGATCCGGTCGAATCGCTTCGGGCGGACTGAGCGGGTCGGCAGGCTCGTCGGGCGGCGGCGGGCGCGCCGGGGAGTAGCGCCGTCCCCGGCGGCGGCTCATGTTCGCCGGCCATGACCGACGAGACCCCGAGGCATCCCCGGCTCCCGCCGTCGCACCTCGTGCCGCGTACCCGCGCGGGCCGGGTCGCGAGCGTGCTCTGGCTGGCGCTGTTCCTCTGCTCCATGCCGCCGATCACGCATGCCGTGCTGGACCGACCGGGGCAATGGGTCCTCGGGGTGCCGTTCTTCTTCGCGTCGCTCCTCGTGGTCTACACCGGGCTGATCGTGATCCTGCTCTGGGCGCTCCGGCGAGGACTCTGATGGCGATCTCGTCCGGACCGTCGTCCGCGCGTCGAGCCGAACCCGTGCCGAGGCGCTGAGTGGAAGCCTGGGTCGTCGCGACGGGCCTGATCTTCGTCTATCTGCTGGCGACGATCGTCCTCGGCGTCGTCGCGAACCGGCGCATGACGGTCGACATGGAGGACTTCCTCCTCTACGGCAGGAAGGCCGGCTTCATCGTCCTCTACCTGACCGTCGTCGCCACCTTCCACTCGGCCTTCGCCTTCCTCGGCTCGGGCGGCTTCTTCTACACGCACGGGATCGGCTTCTGGGCGGCCGGCACGTGGACGCTCCTCGTCGGCGCGATCACTTACGTGCTCGGGCCCCGGATCTGGGCGGTCGGCAAGGAGTTCGGATACATCACGCCGGCGGACATGCTCGCGGACTTCTACGAGTCCGAAGCGGTGCGCGTCGTCGTGGCCATCGTGTCGGTCCTCTTCACGATCCTCTACATCCAGGTCCAGGCGCAGGGCCTCGGCTACATCATCAACGTCGCGTCCGGCGGCCGGATCTCCTTCGAGCTCGGGACGCTCATCCTGCTGGTCGTGGCCGCGGCGTACCTCATGGCCGGCGGGCTGCGCGCGGTCTACTGGACGGACGTGATCCAGGGCGTGTGGATGTATCTCGCCGTCTGGATCGGAGCGATCTACCTGGCCTTCGAGCTCTTCGGCGGTCCGATGGAGCTTTGGCAGGCGGTGCGGGAGCAGCGACCGGACCTGCTGAGCCTGCCCGGCCCCGAGGGCTTCTTCACGCCCGGGATGTGGATCGGCATGACGATCACGCTGTCGTTCGGGATCGTCTTCCAGCCGCACATGATGATCCGCTACTACACGGCGGTCGACGCGAAGACGCTCAAGCTGCTCGGCGCCACGACGCCGATCTACCTGATGACGCTCTACATCCCGGCCGCGCTCGTCGGGCTGGGTGGGGCGGTCGCGATGCCGGGGCTCGACATCCCCGACCGGATCTTCCCCGAGCTCCTCTTCGCGCACGCGCCGGCCGTTCTCACGGGGGTCATCCTGGCAGGCGCGACCGCCGCGGCCATGTCGACGCTGGACTCGATCCTGCACGCCAACATGAGCGTGCTCACCCGGGACGTGTACCAGCGCTACCTGGCGCCCGAGCGCGCCCAGGCGCATTACGTCCTCGTGGGGCGGCTCATCGTGCTGGCGCTGCTCGTGGTCGGCTACTTCCTCTCGGTGCGCACCTTCGGCTTCCTCGTCGTGCTCGTCACGCTCTCGGGGTCGGGGGCGCTGCAGCTCATGCCCGCCGTCATCGGCGTCTGCTTCCCCTCTCGTCGGTGCTTCACGAGGGCCGGGATCCTGGCGGGGCTCGCGGCGAGCATGATCACGCTGTACGTCACCCTGATGGTGGTGGCGCACCCGCTCGGCATGCACGGCGGCATCTGGGCGCTGCTCGTGAACTTCGTCGTGGCCCTGGGGGTTTCGGCTGTCAGCGAGCCGCCCACGGATGCCACGCGCGAGCGGATCCACGGCACCGTCGAGCGTGCCGTGTACGGAACGGACTGACCCGGAGGAGCCGATGGACCGCCCTGCCCGCATCCCGACGCTCGCCACGGCGACCGCGCTGACCCTGACCGTTGCCGCCTTCGTGGGCGCGGGCCCGGTCTCCTCCCAGCAGATCGAGGCGGGCGTTCCGCTCGTCGGCCCCGAGAACGGGTCGCTGGTGATCGTGGGGGGCGCGATGCAGTCGGCCGAGATCTACGAGCGCTTCATCGCGCTGGCCGGTGGCCCGGATGCGCATATCGTGCTGGTGCCGACGGCCGGTGGGGCCGAGGAGTACGACGACTTCTGGCAGGGCATGAACGCGTGGCGCGAGCACGGCGCGCGCAACCTCACGCTCCTGCACACGATCGACCCGGCCGAGGCCGACACCGACGCGTTCGTCGAGCCGCTCCGCACCGCGGGCGGGGTCTTCTTCTTCGGTGGACGGCAGTGGCGGCTCGTCGACGCGTACGGGGGCACGAAGGCCGAGGAGGCCTTCCGGGAGGTCCTGGAGCGGGGCGGCGTGATCGGTGGCTCCTCGGCCGGCGCGACGATCCAGGGCTCCTACCTCGTTCGGGGGGACACCCGCACGAACACGATCATGATGGGCGACCACCAGCGAGGCTTCGGCTACCTGCGCAACGTCGCCATCGATCAGCACCTCCTCCGGCGTAATCGGCACTTCGACATGATCGACGTCATCGAGACCCACCCTGAGCTGCTCGGGATCGGGCTCGACGAGGACACCGCGATCGTCGTGCAGGGCGACCGCGCCCAGGTCGTGGGCCGCAGCTACGTGGCCATCTACGACAACCGCGCCACGACCGGCCCGAACGGGAAGTTCTACTTCCTCGCCCCGGGCGACCGCATCGACCTGGGCACGCGAGAGGCCACGCGGCCGTCGACGACGATGGCTCCCGTGCAGGGCGTCGAGCGGAAGCCCTGGGGGAGCGGACGATGAAACGGCGTGCAACGGCGCGCGCTCGGCGCAGCCGACCGCGGGACCGGGCGGCCACCGCCCTCGTCGTGGCCGTGGCGGTCGTGGCCTGCTCCGGTCCGCCGCCCGGGATCCCCGTGAACGAGGTGGAGCACGAGGCGGCGGTGATGGCCTTCCACGAGGCCCGCGTGGCGGAGCTCTCGGCCCCCGACTCGTGGGTGAGCCTCATCGGCCTCCACTACCTGGCCGAGGGCGAGACCACCATGGGCGCGGATCCTTCCAGCGACATCGTGCTGCCCGAGGACAAGGCCGCGCCGCGGGTCGGGACGCTGGTGCGGGACGGCGCCGAGGTGCGCTTCGTCGCGGCCGAGGGCGCGCGGGTGACGAGCGGTATCGACTCCACGATGGCGCTCTCCGCCGGCTCGGGCGCCATCCCGCCGGACCTCTCCGGCGACCCGGTCGTCACCGAGGCAACGCTTGGCTCGGCCGGCGCCGGCAAGGAGGTCGTGCTCCGCCACGGCCCGCTCAACTGGGTCCTCATCGGCTCGGACGAGGAGCCGGCGCTGCGCCTGCGCGACAACGAGAGCGAGAACTACACGGCCTTCACGGGCATCGACCGCTTCCCCGTGTCGACCGAATGGCGCGTGACCGCGCGCTGGGTGCCGCAGGAGAAGCCGATCCTGGTGCCGATCGTGACCGGCGGCAGCCGCGAGGCCGTCTCCCCGGCGTACCTGGAGTTCTGGATCGACGGCGAGCGGCACACGCTGGACGTGACCGGCGCGCCCGACGCCGAGCGCTACATGATGGTCTTCGCCGACGGCACGAGCGGGGACGAGACGTACGGTGCGGGGCGCTACCTGTGGTTCGATCCGCCGGACGAGCAGGGCCGCGTCGTGCTCGACTTCAACTTCGCGTACAACCCGCCGTGCGTCTGGACCGGGTATGCGGTCTGCCCGCTACCGAGCCGCGACAACCGGCTCGCCGTGGACGTCGAGGCGGGGGAGATGGACTGGGTGCACAAGCTGCACCGCGCCTCAGCTGCATCCGCCGTGGTTGACCGTGGCGCCCTTGGCCCGGAGCGCGTCGACCCAGGCGCAGGCCAGATCGATCCCGTAGAGGTTGACGGTGTCGCCCGTGCCGATCCCCGGGTTGTCCACCAGCGGCTGAAGGTCGCTGAGATCCGGATTGTCGGAGAGTCCGAGGTACGAAATGGCCGTGAGCGCCTCGATGGCGCCGACGTCGGTGATCTCGTTGTTCTCCACGCGCAGGCTCGTCAGGGCCGTGAGCCCCGCCACGGCGTCGATGCTCGTGATCTGATTCTGCCCCAGTCGAAGCTCGGTGAGCTCGGTCAGTCCTCCGAGATCCGTGATGTCGGTGAGCGCGTTGGCATTCAGCCCCAGGAACTCCAGGGAGACGAGCGCGCCAAGATCCGAAACGTCCGAGAGCTCGTTCAGGCCGAGGTCGAGCGTCCGCAGCGACGTGAGCCCGGCCAGAGGCGAAGGATCCGAGATCGAGTTGCCGTTGAGGATCAGTGACGCGAGCTCCGTCATCCCGCTCAGGGGCGCGAGGTCCGAGATCTCGTTGCGCACCAGGGACAGCTCGGTCATCGACGTGAGACCGGCGAGCGGGCTCAGGTCTGCCACCGCGTTGTAGCCCGCGGTGAGCACCCGCAGGCGGGTCAAGGGGCTGAGCGGGCCCAGATCGGTCGCTCCGGTCGAGTGGATCCTGAGCTCCTCGAGCGCGGACAGCGTGGCGAGCGGAGTCAGGTCCGAGATCGAGGTCTCCTGCAGCCACAGCGTCTCGAGCGCCGTGAGACCGCTCAACGGGCTCGCGTCGGTCACCGGATTCTGGTGGAGATAGAGCGTCCGGAGCGTCGCAAGCCCGGCGAGCGGGCCCACGTCGGCGATCGAGTTCTCCTGCAGCCAGAGCTCCGTGAGCGAGGGCAGGTTCTGGATTCCCTCCAGCCGCTCGATCCCCTCGTCGAGGGCGATCAGGCGGGTCAGGCTCGATGCCAGGGCACAGGTGAGCTCTCGCTGCGAGGTGAGTCGCAGCTCGGCGCGAACGGCGCGCTCGAGGTTGGCGTCGGTGAAGCCGACGATGTCGGCCGGACCGAAGTCGGCGCACGACTGCGTCGGGCTCAGCGTGACGGGATCCGTCGCTTCGGCGGGAGACCCGTCGCCGCACGCCGCCGAGACCGCGACGAGCGTCGCGACGACCGCGAACGCAGCTCGATGGCCGAGGGCCGACACCATGTCTTCGCCTCCACGACTCGATCGCTCCGTACACGCACCGCGGAGCGCATCCCCCGCATCTTACCCTCCGAAGGCACGCCGCGCTCGTGGAGGCGCTTCGTGCGTGGTCCTCCAGCATCCGGGTCGGGAAGACGCGCGGATGCTGGTGAGACGGAGCCAAGTCGCTCATCGACTCGAGCTTTCCGAAGAAGAGCAGCCCGTCGCTCACCTCGAGCACCCGCGTGACCTTCGGATTCGGGATGACGGTCGGTCCCCGGTGCAGCGTGAGGACGACGATGTCGCGCTGGCGAAGACCCGACTCCTCGATCGTACGTCCCACCAGGTCCGAACCCTCGGCGAGCTGCAGCTCCGCGACCCCGTAACCGGCGCTCACGGTCAGCCGCTGTCGGATGTCGAGCTCCGGGGAGCTCACCTGGTTGGCGACGAAGTCGATGATCGCGCCCGCCACGTCGAGCCGCGTCGCCGTCTCGATCCCCTCGAGACCCGGCGACGAGTTGACCTCCATGACCTGCGGGCCGTCGGCGCCCTCGAGCATGTCGACGCCCGCGACCTTCAGGCCCATGATCCGGGCCGCACGCACGGCGGTCTGCTCGAAGAGGGGGTCGAGCGTGATCGCCTGGGGAACGCCGCCCCGGTGCACGTTGCTCCGGTACTCGCCGGCCTGGGCGACCCTTCGCATCGCGGCGACCACGCGGTCTCCGAGCACGATCGCGCGGACGTCGCGCCCCGCGCTCTCGCCCACGAACTTCTGGATCAGGACGTTCTGCTTCGTGCTCTGCAGCGTCTCGATGATCGCTTCGGCGATCTTCACGGAGTCGGCGAGGATCACGCCGACGCCCTGTGTGCCCTCGAGCAGCTTGATGATCACCGGCGCGCCGCCGACCCGCTCGATCGCGGGAAGCACGTCCTGCTTCCGCCGCACGAAGGCCGTGTGCGGCATCCCGATGTCGTGCCGACTCAGGATCTGGAGCGCCCTCAGCTTGTCGCGCGAGTTGGCGATGGCGTGCGCCGGACTCGGCGTGTAGACGTCGAGCTGCTCGAACTGCCGGACGACGGCGGTGCCGAAGTAGGTGATCGACGCGCCGATGCGGGGGATCACCGCGTCGTAGCGACTCAGCCGCTTGGAGCCGAAGAAGAGCTGCGGGCGGCCGCCCTCGACCTCGATCGAGAAGCGCAGGGTGTCGAGGACCTTCACCGTGTGGCCGCGCTCGAGCGCCGCCTCCCTGAGGCGTCGCGTGCTGTACGCGTTCCGCGCGCGCGAGAGGATCGCAAGCTTCATCGTTCGACCGGGCCCACCCAGAAGGGCGCCCCGTCCTCCCATTTGTTGTGCGTGAGACGGATGAGGTGGCCGTCGTTGCTCGGCGTGTAGCTGGAGTACACGAGCCGGTCCGGGGCCGACGGCGCCGCGCAGGCGACGAGGAGGGCCACGAGCGCGCACGCCGCGCCGGGTCTAGCGAGGGGTCCGGGCAAGGAAAGCCTCGTATTCGGGGATGGCGAGGGCGGCCCAGCTGAGCTGCTGCTCCATGATCCGCTCGGAGATGGCGATGGCGGTCTCGCGGCGCTCGGGCACGTAGAAGAGCTCGCTGTAGATGAGGCGATTGACCTCGCGGTCGAGCTGGGCGAACTGCTCGTTCCATTCGTAGAGGTAGAAGGCTTCGGCCATGAGCTCCGGATCGACGACGTCGGCGAGGCCTCCGCCGGAGAGGCGGTTCCACGCCGCGGCCGAGAGCTCGGGGGTCCGGTAGCCGGTGAAGCGGCCGACGAGGTCGGCGAGGCTTCCCCGGACGCCCTCGTCGCGAAGCTGTCGAAGGTGGCCCAGCCGCTCGCGCACGACCGTCTCGAGCTCCTGCATCTCGGCGAGGTTGCGGCCCACCTCCTCGTAGAGCCGCTCGACCGCGACGTCGGCCGCGCTTCGACGGGCCTGGTCCTCGCGCACGCGCTCGACGAGGAGGGCGGTGAGGACGCCGAAGATCACGACGACGGCCTCTAGCCCCAGGTACTTGATGTCCTGCCGGCGCATCACGGACACCCGTCGACCTCCGACGTCCACGCGATCGTCGACGCTCAGTCTAGGGATCGGGTGGCGCGGCGGCGAGTGACGTAGGCGGGTGGACGCGGGTGGTTGTACTCAGTATTGTATACTCAGTATCGTATACTCAATGATGTCTGCAATGGACGTCGACTCCTTCAGCCCCCCGTCGTCATGGGCCGTTACATCCTCGGGGAGTTCGAGCACCTCGTGCTGCTCGCCGTGCTCCAGCTCGGGGACGCCGCGTACGGCGTCTCGATCACCGACGCCATCGCCGACCGGACCGGCCAGGACGTGGCCCAGGCCGCGGTCTATCTGACGCTCCGGCGCCTCGAGGAGAAGGGGTGGCTCGACGCCGCGGTCCGGCCGCCGGACTCCGATTCCGGCGGCCGGTCGAGGAAGTACTACACGGTCACCGACGAGGGCCGCGACCGGCTTCTCGAGGCCCGTCAGACGCTCCAGTCGATGTGGGACGCCATCGGCGAAGGCCTCGCGGGATGAGCCCCGTGCACCCCCCGAGGCTCGCCGTCCGGATGATCGCAGGGGTCATCGCGGGACCGGAGCGGAGCCTGCTGCTCTCCGATCTGCACGAGGGCTTCGACGCGCGGGTTCGGCGCGCTGGCGCGGGAGCGGCCAGGCGCTGGTACTGGAAGCAGACGGTCATTCTGGTGGCTGGCCTCGCCGGGCGTGGCGTCCGGGACGCCGTCGCGCTGGGCGCGCTGCGCATCGACGTCGCACGGGCGTTTCGATCGCTTCGTCGCTCTCCCGGACTCACCGCCGCCGGGATCCTGACCTTGGGTATCGGTGTCGCCGCGCCGACGGGCACCTTCGCGGTCGTCGACGCGATGTTCGCGCGGCTGCCCGTGGACGAGTCGGAGGACGTCACGGCCGTGCAGCTGGTCGACCGATCCGACGGTCGCCGGATCGGCGTGCCCCTCGACGTCGTCGAACGGTGGAGCAGCGCGTCGAGCTTCTCCGCACTCGGGGCGTACGACACCGACCGCGCGGCGACGAGCGGCGAGGGGCTCACACCGCGTCGGGTCGACGTCGCGTCGGTCACCTCGGGCGTCTTCGACGCGCTCGGGGTCCGGCCGGTGATCGGGCGGGCCATCGTCCCGTCCGACGGCCGCGTCGACGCCGCGCCCGTCGTCCTCGTCAGCGAAGCGCTGTGGGCCGACTGGTTCGATCGGGACCCGGACGCGCTGGGGAGGACGATCCGGGTCGGCGAGCGCTCCTTCGACCTGGTCGGGGTGATGCCGTCGGGTTTCG
>CALJLC010000323.1 GCA_937982605.1 uncultured Gemmatimonadales bacterium
CCTCCTCTTACGCCACGGGGGCGCTCCTGGAGAGCTCGTGGATGCCGCGATGCACGTTCGCGTTGTCGTGCTCGTAGTAGCCCGCCAGAACATCCAGGACCGCGCGGGGCTTCTGCGACGTCGCCGCGTTGTCGAGGTACACGAGGGGCTTGCCGTGCACCGTCTGGTGGAGCGCGGGGAAGTGCGCGCGCAGCGCCTCGGCGTCGAGCGGAGGCGTCCCCGCCGGTGGGGCGGGCGCCTGCACGGGCGAGCGCGCCGGCGGTGCGTCAGCCGATGTCGACGTAGATCTCGCCATCCCGAATCTCCACCGGGAAGGACTGGACGGGGCGGACGGCGGGCAGCGTCTTGCGGGCGCCCGAGCAGGCGTCGAAGCGGGCGCCGTGATACAGGCACACGACCTCGTTCCCCTCGAGCTCGCCGTCCGAGAGCGGGTAGTTCTCGTGCGAGCACTGGTCGCGCAGCGCGCAGAGGGTGCCTTCGACGTTGGCCAGCACGACCGGCACCCCGTCGGCCATGACGCCCTTGAGCATGCCGACCCTGCAGTCGCCGTCGGCGGCGACGCGGACCCAGTTGGCCATCGTGCTCAGCCGTGCTGCGAGAGCTTCTCTTCGATCACCCCGACGACCTTCTCGACGACCCCGCCCAGCGGCAGCCGGGAGAGGACCTCACCGAGGAAGCCGAGCACGACCAGGCGCTCCGCCTGTGTGCGGCTGAGCCCTCGGGACATCAAATAGAACTTCGCTTCTGAATCGAGCTCGCCGACCGTGGCGCCGTGCGAGCACTTCACGTCGTCGGCCTCGATCTCGAGGTTCGGCAGCGAGTCCGCTCGCGCCCCCGGCGACAGCAGCAGGTTGCGGTTCGTCTGGTACGCGTCGGTGCGCTGGGCGCCCGGATGGACCCGGATGACCCCGCGGAAGACCGCGCGGCTCTTCCCGTCGAGCGCGCCCTTGTAGAGCAGGTCCGAGCCGGTGTTGGGCTCGATGTGGTCCTGGCTCGTGTTGAAGTCGAAGTGCTGGCTGCCGTCACCGAAGTAGAGGCCGAGCATCTCCGAGTTCGCGCCGGGGCCGAGCAGCCTCGCGTTCAGGTCGACGCGGTGCACCGAAGCGCCGAGACCGACGTTGAGCGTGTCGATCCGCGCGTCCCGCTCGGCGAGCGTGCGCTGGGCGGACTGGACGAACGTCCCGCGGCCGACGCGCTGGAGCGTGACGTACTGCACCACCGCCCCGTCGCGCGCCACGACCTCGACGGCCGAGGACTTGAAGCTCGGATCGGCGAAGTCGTCCGAGACGACTTCGTCGACGTAGCTGACCTGGCTGTGACGGTCCGCCACGATGAGAACCCGGCTGAAGTACGCCGTGCCCGGCTCGCTCAGCCACCGCGTGACCCGGATCGGCAGGTCGAGCTTCACGTTCGCCGGGACGTACAGGAAGATCCCGTCGTTCCAGAGCGCGGCGTTGAGCGCCTCGAACTTCCCGTCCTCGGCCGGGACGACCGCGCCGAGGTGCTCCTGGACGAGCTCGGGGTGCGACTCGAGGGCGTCGTGCAGCGAGTCGAGGATCACGCCCTGCTCGGCGAGCGACGCGTCGATGTCGGTGTGCACCACGTGGCTGTCGATGCAGACGATGTGGCCCGACGCTTCGTGGTCGGCCTCCATCGTCTCGCGCAGCCGCGCGGGCCACGCCGCGGGGTCGTCCGGTGCGGTCTCGGACTCCGAGAGCCGGAGCCCGTCGAGGTCGAGCTTCGTCCGCAGGTCCGTGTAGCGCCACTCCTCGAGCTTCGTCGTCGGCATCGGCGTGCGCTCGTAAACGGCCCACGCCTCCGCGCGCCGCTCGCGCAGCCACTCCGGCTCGCCGAGCGAGACGCGCTCGACGGCGGCGGCGTTCAGCGCGTCGGTGACGCCTTCGGTCGCGATCGTCTCGGTCATCGTCGTCGTCATCGTATCGCTCATCAGCCGACCGAGCCTTCCATTTCCAGCTCGATCAGCCGGTTCAGTTCCACGGCGTATTCCAGCGGGAGCTCCTTGGCGATCGGCTCGATGAAGCCGCGCACGATCATCGCCATCGCCTCGTCTTCCGCGATGCCGCGACTCGTCAGGTAGAAGAGCTGCTCCTCGCCGATCTTCGAGACCGAGGCCTCGTGGCCGACGTTGGCGTCGTTCTCCTCGATCTCGATGTACGGGTAGGTGTCCGTGCGGGAGGTGTCGTTGATGAGCAGCGCGTCGCACTCGACGTTCGAGCGGGCGTGGTGCGCGCCCTCGTGCACCTTGAGCAGGCCGCGGTAGGTGGAGCGACCGTGGCCCTTCGAGATCGACTTCGACACGATCGACGACGTCGTGTACGGGGCGGCGTGGATGACCTTGCCGCCGGTGTCCTGGTGCTGGCCGTCGCCCGAGTACGCGATCGAGAGGATCTCTCCGTGCGCGTGCTCCCCGACGAGGTAGCAGGACGGGTACTTCATCGTCAGCTTCGAGCCGAGGTTGCCGTCGAGCCACTCCATGTGACCGCCCTCTTCGACGATCGCCCGCTGGGTGACCAGGTTGTACATGTTGTTCGACCAGTTCTGGATGGTCGTGTAGCGGAAGCGGGCGTTCTTCTTGACGACGATCTCGATGACGCCGGAGTGGAACGACTCGGTCGAGTAGACCGGCGCGGTGCACCCCTCGATGTAGTGGGCCTGGGCGCCCTCGTCGACGATGATGAGCGTGCGCTCGAACTGCCCCATCCGCTCCTGGTTGACGCGGAAGTACGCCTGCAGCGGCGTGTCTAGCGTGTCGCCCTTCCTGATGTAGACGAACTGCCCGCCCGACCAGACCGCCGAGTTCATGGCGTGGAACTTGTTGGCTCCGATCGGGATGATCGTGCTGAAATGCTCGCGGAAGAGCTCGGGGTGGTTCTTCAGGCCGTCCTCGATCGAGTCGAAGATGACGCCCTGCTTCTCCCACTCCTCGCGCAGCGAGTGGTACACCATCTCGGACTCGTACTGCGCGCCGACCCCCGCGAGGATCTTACGCTCCGCCTCCGGGATGCCGAGCTTCTCGAAGGTGTCCTTGATCTCCTCGGGCACGTCGTCCCAGGAGCGCTCCATGCGGTCCTGCGGGCGGACGTAGAAGTAGATCTCGTCCAGCACGTTCTGGAGGTCCGTCAGGTCGCCGCCCCATGTGGGCATCGGCTTGGACTCGTAGACCTTCAGCGCCTTGAGCCGGAAGTCGAGCATCCACTGCGGCTCTTCCTTGTGCGCGGAGATCTGACGGACCACCTCCTCGGACAGCCCCTTCTGAGCGCGGAAGACCGGCTCGGCCGTCGTGACGAAGTCGTACTTGTACTCGTCGAGGTTGAGGTCCTGGATCGTCTCGTTCTGTGGCATGGGAGGGTGCTCCTCGTGATGCCGGGGAGTGCGGGCGTCGGCCTCAGGAGGCCGCGCCGGCCTCCTCGAATGTCTTGTAGCCTTCGGCCTCGAGCTCGAGCGCGACCTCGGGACCGCCCGAACGGACGATCCGGCCGTCGACCATCACGTGCACGAAGTCGGGTTTGATGTAGTCGAGCAGACGCTGGTAGTGCGTGATGAGCAGGACCGACATCTCGGGGTCCTCCTCGGCCAGCTTGTTCACGCCGCTGGCCACGATCTTGAGCGCGTCGATGTCGAGCCCGGAGTCGGTCTCGTCCATCACGGCGAGCTTCGGCTTCAGCACCGCCATCTGCAGGATCTCGTTGCGCTTCTTCTCGCCGCCCGAGAAGCCGTCGTTGACGTGGCGCTCGGCGAAGGCCGGATCCATCTCCAGCATCTCCATGCGCTCGGTCAGCATGTCGGTGAAGTCGAAGATGTCGAGCTCTTCGCCCTCCGGCAGATGCGCCTGCACGGCGGTCCGCAGGAAGTTGGCGATCGACACGCCGGGGATCTCGACCGGATACTGGAAGGCCAGGAAGACGCCCGCCTGGGAGCGCTCGTCCGGCTCGAGCTCCAGCAGGTTCTCGCCCTTGAAGGCGACGCTGCCGCTCGTGGCCTCGTAGCCGGGGTGGCCGGCGATGACCTTGGCCAGCGTGCTCTTGCCGGAGCCGTTCGGCCCCATGATCGCGTGGATCTCGCCCTTGCCGATCGCCAGGTCGACGCCGCGCAGGATCGGCAGATCCTCCTCGGCGACCCTGGCCTCCAGACCCTCGACTCGAAGTACGGGTGCGTCGCTCATCGATCCCCTCTAGACGATGCAAGCGGCTCCCGGAGGCGCCGCTTATCGAGAATGATTCTTTGTTTCAGGCCCGGAAGTTAGGGAGGCTACCCGCGAGGGTCAATTCTCCGGGCTTGTCCGCGAGCGAGGATCTCTCCATTGTTATCCATGTACCATGGTAACATTCAGGAGAGGCCGACATGACCGCAGAGGATCGGCTCGTCGACGCCGTCGAGAGCTTCCGCGTCGAGCCGGGCTCGTTCGACCACCCGGCACACGTCCGGCTCGCCTTCGCCTACCTCCGGCGGCACGACCTCTTCGAGGCGCTCGCCCGCTGCCGCCGTGCGCTGAGCGAGCTGGCGCGTCATCTCGGGGCGGACGGGAAGTACCACGAGACCGTGACGTGCGCGCTGGTCTTCCTGATCCACGAGCGGATGGAGGCGATGGGCCCCGTGGGCTGGGAGGCCTTCGCCGCGGCCAACCCCGACCTGCTCCGGTGGAAGGACGGAGCCTTCTTCGACTACTACCCGGACGCGGTGCTCGGCTCCGAGCTGGCGCGGAGGACCTTCGTGCTCCCGCACGCCGACGGGAGGGCCGAGGGGACGGCGGCGACCGGGGCCGGGTCGGAGGCGCGGGCGGGCGAGGTCGCATCGGCCGAAGTCGCGTCGGCCGCGGAGCGCACGCGGTGACGCGGCGCATCGAGCGCGTCCAGACGGGCGTCCGCCCAGAGAAGCGCCTGGTGAAGGTGCTCAAGGCGA
>CALJLC010000324.1 GCA_937982605.1 uncultured Gemmatimonadales bacterium
AACGCGCTCCTCACGCTGCACGGTGCCACGCTGCGGAGGCGATGGCTCGACGCTGCGTTCACCCTCTGCCGGCGGATCGGCAGCGACTTCACCGACGAGGACGGCGTGGTCTGGGATACGGCGTCCGGGACCGAGCCGCTGATCGTGCGGCCGCGGGACGCGACCGACGGCGCGACCCCGTCCGGTCCCTCGCTCGCCGCCGAGCTGCTGGCGCGGGCGGGGCACCTGGCCGACGACGACCGCTGGCGGTCGGCGGCGCGGGCGATCGTCGACCACGAGGCGGCGGCCATGCGGCGCTTCGGGTCGGCCTTCGGCCGCATGCTCTCCGTGCTGGACCGCCTCGAGGCCGACCCCGTCGAGGTGGTGATCGCCGGAGGCGACGATCCGGAGACCCGCGCCCTCCTCCGCGCGGCGCACGCGGACTTCGTCCCGGGGCTCGTCGTGACAGGCGTCCTCGACGGGGATGCCGCCGAAGGACCGGACCCGGCGCTCCTTCGCGGGCGTGGTCGGCTCGGCGGAAGGGCCGCGGCGTACGTCTGCACGGGGCACACCTGCCGGCTGCCCGTGAGCAACCCCGTGGACGTACGGGAGGAGATCCGCGCCACGCGCGGCTCCCCTTCGTCGCGCTGACGAAGTCGGTATCTTTGACGTCTCCGTTCGAGATCCCTCCAACCCCGGTTCGATGGCAACCCAGGAACGGGAAATCCTCGAGACGACCGATCTCGCGGGGCTGTCGCACGAACAGCTCCTCCGCTTCTACCGCGTCATGGTCACCTCCCGGCGCATCGACGACCGGGAGATCAGCCTGAAGCGACAGAACAAGATCTTCTTCCAGATCTCGGGGGCGGGACACGAAGCCGTCGGCGTGGCCGTCGCCGAGCAGTGCGTCTCCGGCCGGGACTGGTTCTATCCGTACTACCGCGACCGGGCGATGATGCTCTCGCTCGGCCAGACCCCCTTCGACCACCTCCTTCAGGCCGTCGGTGCCGAGGCGGACCCCGCCTCCGGTGGTCGCCAGATGCCCGCCCACTTCGGGGACGCGCGCTTCAACGTGCCCACCTCGTCGTCTCCCACCGGAACGCAGTTCCTGCAGGCCGTGGGCGCCGCGGAGGCGGGCACGAAGGTGGGGCGGGTTCCGGGTCTCGAGGACCACCTCGAGCCATGGCACGAGGACGAGGTGGTCATCGTCTGCACCGGGGACGGCGCAACGTCCGAGGGCGAGTTCTGGGAGTCTCTGAACACGGCCTGTAACCTGCGCCTTCCCGTCGTCTACGTGGTCCAGGACAACGGCTACGCCATCAGCGTCCCGATCGAGGTGCAGACCGCGGGCGGGAGCGTTTCACGCCTGGCTTCGGGCTTCCCGGGGCTTCACCTCGTCGAGTGTGACGGCACCGACGTCGTGGACACCTACCAGGCCGCCGGAGAGGCGATCGCCTACGCGCGGGGTCGGCACGGTCCCGCCCTGCTGCACGCGCACACGACCCGCCCGTACTCGCACTCGATGTCCGACGACGAGCGGGCGTACCGCACCCCGGAGGAGCGCGAGGCGCAGGACGCTCGGGACCCGCTCCGACGCACGCGGGCGCTCCTCCTCTCGATCGGGGCGGCCACGGAGGAGGAGCTCTCGGAGCTCGAGGACGAAGTCGAGGCCGAGGTGGCCGCGGCGGCCGACGAGGCGCTCGATGCGCCGACGCCCGATCCGTCGACCGCCATGACGCACCTCTTCTCCGAGGACGTCGACCCGACCTCCGCGGACTTCGACACCGAGGACGCGCCGGCGTACGAGTCGGACAAGCTCCTCACGATGGTCGATCTGCTGAACTCGTGCATGCGCACGGAGATGGAGCGGGACCCCCGCATCGTGGTCTTCGGCGAGGACGTGGCCGACGCGTCGCGCGAGGACATCCTCGACGAGGTGAAGGGCAAGGGCGGCGTCTTCAAGGTGACGCACGGACTGCAGACCCGCTTCGGCTCGGATCGGGTCTACAACTCCCCGCTCGCCGAAGCGAACATCGTCGGACGTGCCGTGGGAATGGCCACGCGCGGCATGAAGCCGGTCGTCGAGATCCAGTTCTTCGACTACATCTGGCCGGCGATGATGCAGATCCGCAACGAGCTGGCCACGATGCGCTACCGGTCCAACGGCCATTGGGCATCGCCGGCGGTGATCCGCGTGACCTACGGCGGCTACCTGAAGGGCGGCGCGATCTACCACTCCCAGACCGGGGAGACGCTCTTCACGCACTGTCCGGGGCTGCGCGTCTGCATGCCGGCCACCGCGGAGGACGCCGCCGGGCTGCTGCGCACCGCGATCCGCTGCGACGACCCCGTGCTCTTCCTCGAGCACAAGCACCTCTACCGGCAGGTGTACAACAAGGGCCGGGACCCGGGGCCCGACTACATGATCCCCTTCGGCAAGGCGAAGCTCTGCAGGGAGGGCTCGGACGTCACGGTGGTGACGTGCGGCGCCCTGGTGAAGCGGAGCCTGGACGCCGCCAAGATCGCCTCGGAGCAGCACGGGATCGAAGCGGAGGTGCTCGATCTCCGGACGGTCCAGCCGTTCGACATGGAGCGGATCGCCGACTCCGTGAAGAAAACGAACAAGGTGGTGGTGGTCCACGAGGATTCGCTCTCCTGGGGGATCGGCTCGGAGATCGCCGCGCGCATCGCCGACGACCTCTTCGAGTACCTCGACGGCCCGGTCCGGCGGGTGGCGTCGATGGACACGTGGGTCGCGTACGCGCCGGCGGTCGAGAACGTGATTCTGCCGCAGACCCCGGACGTGGTCGACGCGCTGGTCGAGCTGGCCGCGTACTGATCGGTCGCGGTCGCGGAGGCGCCCGGGGCGACGGCGGTAGGACGCGCCGTCGCCCCGCTTCGTTTCGTCGCCTTCGCGACACCTTTTTTTCCTTTGGACGGCATGGACGTTGCACCTACCTTCGTGCACGGAGCCGGGGGGATCCGGTAAATCGGCGCACCTCAACGGATTCGGACCATGCCAGCGCGGAACATCTTTTCCGGTCAGGCGACCCCTCTGCCTCCTCTGCCCCCCGTCCCCTTCGCCATGGCGCGCGCCGGTTCCCGGTCCGCGACACGGCTGGCGGGGGTGCTCGCCTTCGCGCTCGTCCTCGGCGGCTGCTACGACCAGCCCACCGAGCCGGTCGCCGAATCCGACGACCGCGCGATCGTGACCAGCGACGAGGGCGCGCTGGCCGACCGTGTCCGGTATCCCGAGGAGGACGTCCCGGTCGACGCGCCGGTGCCGAACGCCTTCGCCGCCGCGCTGGTGGACGGGCCGGCGCTCGCCCCGTCCGCCATCGAGCTCGTCCTGCGCACGGAGATCGACGTGCCGGACGTCAACGGGCTGCTGCCTCAGGCGACGTCGATCTCGCGCCGGGGCAACAACTCGTTCCTCGTGAGCTACAACGTGCGCGGCGACGTCTTCCTGGGTGGCATCGACTACGTCGCGAACCTCCTGGGCCGCTACCCGCTCGTCCTCTCGTCCGTCATCCTGCTCGACTCCGACGTCTCGGCGGTCGCGCTCGACGGCTCGACGCTCTATGCCGCGCAGGCCACCGACGCCTCGGGCTTTGCCACGCCGGCGGCGGTGGAGCGACTGAGCTTCACCTTCTTCGGGATCTCGCTCCAGCAGGGCATGCGGGCGGACCTCTCGAGCTTTGCGGCCACGAGCGTGACGCCGGTCGGCAACGTCGTCTACGTCACCACCGGCGACGACGGGCACCTGTACGCGCTCGACGCCGCCGACTTCTCGGTGCTCGGGCAGTACCCGCTCGACGACGCCCGCTGGGTGGAGTACGACGAGGAGGGTGGCCGCATCGTGGTCGTCCAGGGGACGCCGGGCCGGATCTCGATCTTCGAGGAGGGCTCGTTCCCCGGCGGCTCGATGCAGCTCCTCAACACCTTCCCCTTCCCCGGCGCGGACGTCCCCGAGTCCAAGTCCGCGATGGACATCGCGGGCGGAAAGGCGTTCATCGCCGCGGGCCCCGAAGGCGTGCAGATCATGTGCCTGGACAACGGCGACATCGTCGGGTCGGTGCCCCGGCCCGATCCGGCGGCGCTCGGCCTCGATCCCGACGTCGTGGTCACGAATGCGGTCACCGCGGACGAGGACCTGATGTTCATCTCGAACGGCGAGGCCGGCGTCTACGCGGCCGCCGGAGAGGACGCCTGGGCGGACACCGCCTGCGACGCCCCGCAGGACATCAGCGTCCTCGGTCGGCTCCGCTTCAGCGCGCTACAGTCCGCCAACCACGTCGACTACCGGAACAAGGTGCTCGCGGTCGCGGCGGGGCTGGGCGGGGTGAAGATCGTCCGCGTCTCGATCCGGAACTGACCCCGGATCACCGGTGCGTCGCGGGAGCGCGACCTACGCCGGCGGACGGGGCGCCTAGAAGCGCAGCCCCAGCGTGAGCGGGATGAGCGTAGTGGACCCCGGATCGCTGATGCGCACGTAGCGGAGCTCGGCGAAGCCGCCGAGGCCGGTTCCGCCGAGCACCAGCCCGAAGCCGCCGTGGTACCCGGTGTCCGTGACCGTGCTCGGTGCGCCGGCCGGGCCGGACTTGGTCCGATACGATCCGACGCCGCCCAGGACGTACGGCTGCAGCCCGACGCCGGGGAGGTGGAAGATCACGCTCGCCGCGCCCCCGATGACCTGCGTCCGCGACAGCGACGCATTCGCCGCACCCAACCGGTGGATGCCCCCGTCGCCCCGCAGCGAGAGCGGCAGGGACGGCAGCCGGATCTGGAGGCCGAGCTGAGCGTGGTAGCCCGGGTCGGCCACGTCGGCGATCGACCCGTTGGGCGCGCTGAAGCCGCCGCCGACGAGCAGCCGCGGCTGCGCCTCGGCGGCCGAAGCGGCGGCGAGCGTCAGCGCGAGGGCGAATCCGGCGACTGCGAAGCTGCGGGTCATGGCGCGGGGCTGGTGGGAAGACACGATTTCGTCAGAACCCCGGAGCCGGCCGACGGGTCCCCGGCCGACTCCCGGGCCGAGGCTCAGAAGACCCAGTCCACCCCCACGATCACGCCGAGATAGCGGTACCCGTCCGACCCGGTGGCGAAGGTGCTGAGGCCCGCGCTCGAGTAGCCGACGGAGAGCGATACCTCGCGCAGCGTGTCGACGGCATACGCGGCGCGGAAGCGGGCGCGCAGCGTCGCGGCCGCGTCTCCGTCCGAGCGCACCTGCTGCACCCCGGGCGCGAGCTCGACGAGCAGACGCCACGGCCCGAGCCGCTCCTGGCGGTATCCGGTGAGCTCCACCACGCCGTAGAAGTCGGGATCGAAATAGCCGTCGTTCACGTTGCGCTCGAAGGAGAAGCCCCGGTGCGCCAGGCCGACCGTGGCGAACGACAGGCGACGCGAGATCCCCAGGAACCAGCCGCGTCGGCCGTTCGATTCGGTGGCCTCGTAGCTCCCGAGGCTCACGCTCCCGTCGAGTCGCCACAGACCGTCGGGGAGCCAGCGCACGGCGAGCGTCCCCGTCGTGGCCCGCACCCCCCGCTCGACGAGCGCGGCGGTCTCGTCCAGACCGGTCGTCGACATCTCGACCGTGACTCCGACGGCGTGCCGATCGGGAGAACGGACCGAAGCCGCGCCGGAGACGAGGGTGCCGTCGCCGTCCCGGTCGCTGGAGAGCCCACCCACCGAGCCGGCTAGCAGCCAGCCGGGCCGGAGCTGATAGCGTCCCGTCACGGTCCCGCCGAAGAGGGTCCGCTCGAGGGGGATGAGGCCCTCCTGCTCCAGCCGCTTGTGCCACACGCGCACGTCCAGGCCGAGCCGCGGCGCCGGATGCCACCCGCCCGCGACCGAGGTCGTGAGCATCCGGTTCCCGTCGGAGTCGTCCTCGGACACGACCGTGGGCCGAGCCAGGGGCCTCAGTGACAGACGCAGCGCGCGCAGCTGGTCGCGGACCTCGGGGTCGGAGGGTGCGAAGCCCTCCGCGGTCTCGAACGCTTCGAGCGCCGCCGCGGTGCGCCCCTGCGCCCGGTAGGAGGCCCCCAGAGCGGACCACGCCGCCCCGCTCGCGCCGTCGGCCTCCACGGCTCGAAGCGCGGCCCGCTCGCTCTCCGCGAGTCGGTTCGCCCACCGCAGCGACGTCGAGCGTCCGATCAGGGCTCGAGGCTCCTCCGCCTCCGCGGCCAGCACGATGTCGTACTCCGCCAGGGAGGCGTCGTAGTCTCCCGCGAAGGCGAGCGCCGAAGCGAGGCCCAGCCGCGCTTCGACGTCGTCCGGGTCCTCCGCCAGGATCTCGCGGTACGTCCGGATGGCCCGCTCGCTCTGCGCCGCCCAGGCACGGGTGCGAGCGGCCTGCCGCCGAAAGCCGGCATCCCCGGCGCTGATCGTCAGCAGCCGCTCGTAGTTCTCCAGGGACGCCTCGACGTCGCCCGACCAGGCCTGGAAGGTGGCGAGCGCCGCGAGGGCGTCGGCATGGTCGGGAACGATCGCCAGCACCTCCTCCACCTCCCGCATTCCGCGAGCGACGTCACCCATCCAGGCGTACACCCTGGCCCGGGCCACCCGCCCGTCGAAGTTGCCGGGCTCCAGGTCGACGAGCAGGTCGAGGAGCTCGAGCGAGGCGGCGTATTCCTCTCGCCACGAGTGGATCTGTCCCGCCCGCAGCAGCGCCATCCCGTCGGTCGGGTCGCGGTCGAGCCGGGCCGAATACAGCGTGAAGGCCCGATCGACCTCCCCGTCG
>CALJLC010000325.1 GCA_937982605.1 uncultured Gemmatimonadales bacterium
AGCACTCGCGAGCCCCCTGCGCGAGCCCCACCGTACCAGTGCAGAGCTTCCCTAGGCGTCCGCCAGGTCGAGGAGACCCTCCGGCGGGTCCACGACGAGCCGCCCCGCCTCGACGTCGACCTCGACGACGATCTCGGGCCGGAACGGGATCATCAGGACGCCCCGGGGGCCGTGGACCTCCAGGAGGCTCGTCGGACCGGCGTCGAAGAGCTCCGCCACCCGGCCGACCTCCGTGCCGTCGACCGCGACGACCTGCAGGTCGAGGAGCTGGTGGTAGAAGACCTCTCCCTCCTCGAGCGGCGCGACGTCCTCGATGGGCTGGAAGAGGTACCGGCCGCCGAGCACCTCGGCCTGGCTGCGGTCGTCGACGCCCGCGAAGCGGACCAGGAGACCTCGCTGGACGGGGCGCGCGTCGACGACGCGGAGCGGGGGCAGATCCGGGTCGGGCTCGTCCGCGTCCGGCTCACCCAGCAACAAGACCACCCCGGGCGCGAAGGTGCGCTCGGGGTGGTCCGTGAGCAGCGAGACGAGGAACTCGCCCTTGATGCCGTGGGGCCTCGCGAGATGCCCGACGACGAGATGGCTCGGGTCTCGACGACCCATCGCTCGGGAGCCGTCCGAGGACTACTCGGACTTCTCCTCCTCGTCGGCGCCGTCCGCGGCCTCTTCGGCCTCGGCCTCGGGAGCGTCCCCGGCGGCGGCTTCGGCCTCGGGAGCGTCCTCTGCCGCGGCCTCCGCCTCCGGGGCGTCGCCCTCGGCGGCGGCCTCCGGGGCCTCCTCCGTGGTCTCGGCTTCGGCGGCGGCGGCAGCCTCGGCTTCCGCGGCCGCGGCGGCCTCCGCGGCGGCGGCCTCGTCGGCCGCCTTCTTCTCCGCCTCGGCCTTCTTCTCGGCCGCGCGGCGGGAGGCGAGCTCCTCGGCCCGCTTCGCCTTGCGCTCCTCGGCGTCGATCTCGCCCACGGCGACCTTCGTGTCGCCGCCCTGACGGGCCTTGGCGATCAGCGACTTCACCGTGCCGGACGGGCTCGCGCCCTCGGCGATCCAGTGATCGACCCGCTCGAGGTCGAGCACCAGGCGCGCCGGATCGGAGAGCGGCTTGTAGTAGCCGAGCGTCTCGACGAAGCGACCGTCCCTCGGGGAGGCGCTGTCGGCGACGACGACGCGGTAGTGGGGCTTCTTCTTCCGGCCCATCCGCCGGAGTCGAATTCGTGCAGGCATCGTGGCTGTAGCTGTCGTTCTCGATTCACCGCGCGGCGCCGCATGCGCCTTCCGGCGGCCCGATCCGGAAGTGGACCCGGATCATGGGCAGACGCAAAGGATAAAAGGGATCGCGGGGAGTGTACAGCGACGGGTGTGGCCGTCAGCCGAACTCGAAGACCGGCGGATTCTGGTCCGGGCCGACCCGGCCGATCTCGACTTCCGCCACGTAGTAGTTCTCGCCCTTCACGGGGGCGCCGGCCAGGCGCCGCAGCATGGCGAGCTGGCCCACGTGGGCGAGGGCGTCGGCGAGGGGGCCCGAGATGAGCCGGGCGGCCGGGCCGCCCAGCGGCTCCTCGGACGCCAGCCGGCGGTCGAGCGCGGCGAGTCCCGACCAGAAGCGCTCCACCTGGGCCTCCCAGTCGTGCTCGCGCGTGTCGGACCAGCGGCTCTCCCCGTCCGCGAGCGCCACGGCCCAGTCGAAGAGGTCGCCCACGTGCGCCAGGATCCGACCCGCGCGACGGGAGCCCTCACCCGCACGGAAGGAGCCGAACCCCTCGGGTGCATCGCGCACGACCTTGCCGCCCCGGTATGCGATCGTGGCGACGAGCTGCCGGAGAAGCTCGCGCTCGGTCATGTCCACACCTCCGAGAAGAGCCGCAGGAGGTTCGCGCCGAGCACCTTGTCGATCACCGCGGAGGAGTGCCCGCGCGACGCCATCATCGCCGGGATCGTCTCCAGCCGCCGGTGGTGGTTGAGCTCCGGCACGTACGGCACCGTGTCCTCCCGAGGCGCCGCGATGCCGGCGGCGGCCCGCTGCCGCGACACCGCCTCGAAGCGGGTCGGGAAGTCTCCGCTCACGTCGAGCGGAACGATGCCCTGGTCGCTGCCGATGCCGACGTGATCCTCCCCGCAGACGTTCAGCGCGTGCTCGACGTGCCGGATCACGTCGGCCGCCGTCGGTGCGCCCGCCGGGTTCAGGAAGGGCATGAGGTAGACCCCGAGCACGCCGCCGCGGTCCGCCATGAGTCGGAGCGTCTCGTCGTCCTTGCTGCGCGGGTGACGGTAGACGGCGTTGCACCCCGAGTGCGTGATCGACGCGGGCCCTGCGGATGCCCGCAGGCCGTCCACGGTCGTGCGGGGACCGCAATGCGAGAGGTCGAGCAGGATGCCGAGCTCGTCCATGCGCGCCACCGCCCAGCGCCCGAGCTCGGTCAGCCCCTCGTCCTCGGAGACCAGGCTCCCAGACCCGAGCCGGTTCCGGACGTTGTACGTCGGCTGGACGATGCGCAGCCCGGCTGCGTGGAAGTCGGCGAGCCGCTCCAGATCGTCCTCGAAGGGAACACCGTCCTGCAACCCGAAGACCAGCCCCAGCCGTCCCGCCGACTTCGCCCCGCCGATGGCCCCCACGGGGCGCACCAGGAGGAAGGTCTCCGGATGCGCGTCGACCTCGTCCCTCCACGCGGCCATCTTGGCGGTCGTGGTCTCGAGCGCGGTCGCGCCCTCCTCGGGCCGCGCGTTCACCGTGAGGTTGAGCGCCGTGATCCCCGACTCCCGCACGGCATCGAGCGCCTCCGCGCGCAGGGGCAGCGCCTCCTGGGGGATGTTGAACTGGATCGGCCCCGCGAGCGCGTCGATGACCACCGCTTCGTCGTAGCCCGCCCACCCCGCCGCGCGCGCCGCCTCGGCGGTCAGCTCGCCCGCTCCCGCGTCCCCGGCCGCCCCGCTCCGCCCCGAGGCAGCCGCGTCGCCTTCGGCACCGCACGCGCCCAGGACCGGCGCCATGGCGGTCGTCGCGGCCAGCCGGAGGAAGTCGCGCCGTTCCATCCCTCCGGCCGGGCGGCCCGTCATCGGCCGGCCCCCGCGCGCTTCACCGCGGGGAAGAGCTCGTTGACCAGACGGGCGCTGACGCCCACCCGCAGCGCATTCGTGTCCGGCCCGGTCCCGTCGGCCGAGCCGGTGTTGAACGCCGCGATCACGCCTACGCCGCTGGCCGGGTCCACGTAGAAGAACGAGTAGAAGGCGCGCTGCGTGCCGGTGTGCCCGACGATCCGCCCGACCCCCGCGTCGTACAGGAAGAACGAGAGCCCCATCGACGCCGCGCCCATCGGGTTGGCCCCGATCGGCACCACGGGCTCCCACATCTCCTCGAGCGACGCACGCGCCAGGACGGCGTCGAAGTCGGCGGTTGTGGGACCGTCCGGGCCGGGGCGGCCGGTGAGGAAGGCGAGGTACCGGGCCATGTCCGGGATCGGCGCGTTGAGCCCGCCGTTGGACACCGTGATCCCGGTGTTGAAGTCGACGCCCCCGGCCTCCGGGCGGTCGCCCCGGACGAAGTAGTGGTTCGAGCGGTGCGGCAGGAGCGTCCACGGCGTGACGTCGAAGTACGCCCGCCGCATGCCGAGCGGCCGGAAGACGTTCTTGTCGACGTACGCCTCGAAGACGTCTCCCGTCACCTTCTCGATCGCGCGGCCGAGGAAGACGATGCCGGGGTTGGAGTAGCTGTACCGACTGCCCGGCTCGAAGTGGATCCGCGTGTACGGCATCATCGACACCAGCTGGCTCCACTCCGTGGGCTCGTGCGGATGCCACGGCTCGCCGCCGGCGAAGGGGAAGGTGCCCCCACGAAAGCCGGCGGAGTGGCTGAGGAGATGGCGGATCGTGATCTCCTCCATCGACCCGAACGGGTTGTGCACCTCCCGCAGCTCCGGGACGTAGTCGACGATCGGGTCGTCGAGGGAGAGCAGTCCGCGGTCGCGGAGCTGCAGGATGGCCACCGCGGTGAACGTCTTCGTGATCGACGCCCAGTGGTAGATGGTCTGCTCGTCGACGGGGAGCCGACGCTCCAGGTCGGCCATCCCTTCCGTTTCGAGCGACACGAGCGCTCCGTCGAGGACGAGACCGAGGGAGGCGCCGACGACGCCTTCGGCGCGCACCGCCGCGCCCCAGTCGGACACGATGCCGTTCCACCGCTCGTCGACGGGGTCGGGGAGCTGGGCGGCGCCGGGCGGCGGCAGGAGTGCGAGCACCAGGAGCGGCGTCGACAGAAGGCGCAGCGACGCCACGCGTCGGGAGGTGGCCGCCGGGCGCGGCCGATCGAGGAGGTTCATGGCGCCAACATGCGCACCCGGTCGGAGTCCCGCACCTGGTGTCGGGGCCGGACGTGACCGGGTGGTCACATCGAGTTCGGTCCCCTTCCGTTGTCGGGTCGTCCTACTCTCCCGGACCCTCGAAGAGGGCGACCCGGACGCCGTCCGGATCGCGCAGCCAGAGATACCGGTTGCCCCACGGGCGCGTCACCGGTCCCTCCGTATCGACCTGTCCCTCGAGCACCGCGGCCCATGCGTCGACGTCGTCGACGCGCACCTGGAGCTCGATCTTGTCGTTCGCCACCGCCCGCTCGAAGTCGGGCCGATGCCCGGGGTGGTTCCGGTTCGGGGCCAGGATCTCCAGGAACCCTCCGCCCGGGCCGAAGGAGACGATGCATCCCCGGTCGTCCGGCTGGTCCCACTCCTCGACCACCTCGAGGCCGAGGAGGCCCACGTAGAAGCGGCGCGCCGCGTCGAAGTCGGCGGCCCGCAGCATCGTCTTGAGCGAGCGGGTCGAGCGAGTCATGCCACGAGTATGGGCCGCGCCGCGTGCAACCGGAATGCGCTCGCACGTCGGAGGAGGAGAGGGACCGGCCGAGCGGTACCTTCGGAGCCACACCCTCCAGCGAGGCGAGCCATGACCCGATGGACGACCCTGATCACGATCGTGCTCGCTGCGGCGGCATGCGCGGACGATGCCCGGTCGGCGCTTCCCGAGTCGCATCTGGGACGGTGGTACTACGCGGGATCCAGCGGCGGCATCGCGGGCGACGGACTGGGGGACGAGCCGACCGGCTACCTGGTCATCCACGCCGACGGCACGATGGACTCGTACCGGGAAGACGGGACGCTCGTCGGCACCGTGGCGTACGACGCCGAGCAGGCCGAGACGATCTTCAGCACGGAGCCGATGTGGGTCCTGCGGACGGAGGGCCTCGACCAGGCGATGTGGGTGTCCGAGGACGGGGAGCAGATGTCGCTCAGCGAGAACGTCTACGACGGCTTCTCGAGGGCCTACGTGCGCTCGCGCTGACGTCGGGCGCCGAGCTCGTGAGGTCGGACGCGCGTCTCGCGTCAGCGGCCGAAGGGGGGCATGCCCGGGATGCTCGGCATCCCGCCGCCTCCCATCATCCCCTTCATCTGCTTCATGAACTTCTCCATCTCCTTGAACTGCTTGAGGAGCCGGTTCACCTCGGAGACCGGCCGACCACTCCCCTTGGCGATCCGCGCGCGGCGCGAGCCGTTGAGGATCTTCGGGTTGCGCCGTTCCTCGGGCGTCATGGAGAGGATGATCGCCTCGACGTGCTTGAAGCGCTTCGGGTCGAGGTTCTGCGTCGGGATCTTCATGCGACCCATGCCGGGGATCAGCTTCATGAGCTGATCGAGCGGGCCCATCTTCTGGACCTGCCGCATGGCCACGAGGAAGTCCTCCAGGGTGAAGCGCCCCTTCCCGAGCACCTTCTCCTGGAGCTTGGCCTGCTCCTCCTCGTCGATGGCGACCTGCGCACGCTCCACGAGGCCGACCACGTCGCCCATCTGCAGGATGCGCCCGGCGAGCCGCTCCGGATCGGCGACGTCGAGGTCGTCGATGCCCTCCCCCACGCCGAGGAACTTGATCGGCTTGCCGGTGACGCCGCGGATCGACAGCGCGGCGCCGCCCCGCGCGTCACCGTCCATCTTGGTCATCACGATGCCGGTGATGCCGAGCGCCTCGTCGAAGCCCTGCGCGATCGTGACGGCCTCCTGACCGGTCATGGCGTCGGCCACGAGGAGGATCTCGGCGGGCTTCACCGCGTCGCGGACCCGCCCGAGCTCCTCCATGAGCGCCTCGTCGATCTGCAGGCGTCCGGCGGTGTCGACGACGAGCACGGAGTGCTTCGACGCCTTCGCCTGCTCGACCGCCGCCTTCGCGGTCTCCACGGGATCGCCGCCGAACTCGCCGGCGTGGACTTCCGCCCCGATCTGGGCGCCGAGCGTCTGGAGCTGCTCGATGGCGGCCGGGCGCTGCAGGTCGCAGGCGGCGAGCATCGGGGTGCGGCCCTCCCGGCCGAGCCGGCGCGCGAGCTTGGCCGCGGTGGTGGTCTTTCCGGCGCCCTGCAGCCCGACCATGAGGATGACCGTCGGGCTCGACGGTCCCTTCTCCAGCGTCGGTCGCCCCTCGCCGAATAGCGCCGCGAGCTCGTCGTGAACGATCTTCACGATCTGCTGGCCGGGCGAGACGGCCTTGAGCACCTGCTCGCCGAGCGCGCGCTCCTGGACGCGGCCGAGGAAGTCTCGGGTGACCTTGAAGTTGACGTCGGCCTCGAGGAGGACGCGCCGCACCTCGCGGAGCCCCTCCTTGATCATCGGCTCCGTGAGGACCCCGCGCTGACGCAGCTTCTTCAGCGCGCCGTCGAGTCTGGTTCCGAGCTCGTCGAACATCCCTCGC
>CALJLC010000326.1 GCA_937982605.1 uncultured Gemmatimonadales bacterium
GCTCCTCCTCAGACGAGACGACGGCCAGTGGCTCCAGATCGCGGCCGGCGAGGTCGCCGGAGGAGACGTCCAGGTCTCGCAGGCCTCGCTGGAACGGCCGCTCAGGGTCGATCCCGGCGACATCCCGGCGGGTCTGCTCAGCTATTCGGCTCGACTCCGCCAGCGCGTCGTCATCGAGGACGCCCGGGTCGGGCCCTTCGCGGTCGAGCCCTACTTCGTGGCCCGGAGCCCGCGCGCGGCCCTGTGCCTGCCGCTCCTCAAGCAGGACGAGCTCGTGGGGCTCATCTACCTCGAGAACAGCATGACGGCGGGCGCCTTCACTCCCGGCCGGCTCGAGCTCCTCGAGGTAGTGGCGGCGCAGGCGGCGATCTCGCTGGAGAACGCGCGGCTGTTCGCGCAGCAGCTCAGCGTTCAGCAGTCCGCCCAGCGATTCGTCCCCTCGGAGTTCGTGGGGCTGCTGGGTCGGAAGGGGCTGACCGAGCTGGAGCTGGGCGATCAGGTTCAGGACGAGATGGCCATGTTCGTCTCGGATATCCGGTCGTTCACGACGCTCGTCGAGTCGATGAGCCCGAATGACATCTTCGGCCTGATCAACGCCTACCTGAGGCGGGTCGGCCCGATCCTGCGCTCGCACCACGGGCTGATCGTCAAGTACATGGGTGACGGCGTGATGGCCGTCTTTCCGCGGCCGGTGGACCAGTGCGTGGACGCGGCGATCGCACAACTCGAGGAGGTCCGGCGCTACAACGCCGAACGCGTGGCCGCCGGCAGAATCCCCCTCGAGGTCGGGATCGGCATCCACTTCGGCAAGACGATGCTCGGTACGGTGGGCGAAGGCGAGCGCACGCAGATCGACCTGCTCTCGGACAGCATCAACCTGGCGGTCCGAATCGAGAGCCTGACCAAGACGTACGGCTCTTCGATCATCGCGAGCGACTCGGCCTTCGAGGCGCTCACCGCCCCGTCCCGGTTCGCGTGGCGCTCGCTCGGTACCGTGCGCGTAAAAGGCCGCCAGAGCCCGGTCAGGCTCTTCGATTTCCTCGACGGCGAGGACGACGGGGTGCGCCGGCTCAAGATCGAGACGAGAGACGATTTCGAGGAGGGCCTGCGTCTGTACGAGGCCGGCGACGCCGTGGCCGCCCGGGCCCTCTTCGAAGCCGTCTACCAGCGGAACCCGGCCGACCGGGCCGCCGCCGTCTACGCGCGCCGTGCGACGGATCGCATCATGGGCGGCGCCCCGGATGCCGGGCTGGCAGAGGAGGACTTCGACGGGGCCTGAGGCGCTCTCGACCCGGCCGATCGATCCCCGATCCGCACTGCGTCCCGCCTCTCCGACTTGCTCCGGCGGCCGAGCGGCCAATACGTTGCGGCCCCCAACCGGATGGTCAGCGGTCGCGCAGAGGCCGCGCCACCAGAATGGTCAGCTTTCCCCAGGGCGCCATGAAGCAGGAGTTCCTCACCGACGTCCAGTTCGGGCGTCTCGTCGCCAGAGCTTGGCAAGACGACGATTTCAGGAGGAAGCTGGAGGCCGATCCGACGGCCACCATTCAGGCGTTCGCGCGGGAAGTGCTCGGCATCGAGGTCGAGTATCCGATCTACATGCCCCCCCGACCGGCCGACCTGTCCGACGAGCAGCTCGCCGCGGCCAAGGACGGTGCTCCGCTGGAGTCGGCGCCGAAGACGTTCTGCGAGGTATTCTAGGACCCGAGGAGGAGAGCTTCCGATGGCAAAACAGGATCACCTCACGAAAGAGCAGTTCAGCAGGCTGATCGCTCACGCCTGGACGGACCCCGCGTTCAAGAAGCACCTCGAACGTGACCCGACGGGCGCCATCCGGCACTTCGCCAACGACCGCCTCGGCGTCGACGTGGCCCACCCCATGCACTTCCCGGACCGGCCGGACGAGCTGACGGACGAGCAGCTCCATGCGGCGGCCTCGGGCGACAAGGTGCTCGGCATGGCCCCCAAGACGTCCTGCATCTAGGGTCGATCCTGCCCGAACGCCCTCGCCTCAAGGGACACCTCCACGCCGAGGTGGTCCCGGGCGAGGGCGTCTTTCTCCTCTCGGAGCTGGGCCATTTCCTGCTCCGGGGCACGACGTACACGCGGCTGGTCCCCCTCCTCGACGGGAGGTCCACGGTGGACGAACTGATCTCCGAGCTCCGGGGCACGGTTTCGGCCGCCGAGGTGGTGTACGCCCTCGAGCTTCTGACGGCCAGGGGTTACGTCGTTTCCTCGCCGCCGACGGAGGCCTCTCCGGCGGAGACCGCCTACTGGCACGCTTCGGACACACCCGTCCACCGGTCGCGCGATCGGGGTCATCCCGTCGAGGTCGTCACGCTGGGGTGTGTCGACACCGCGCTCGTGCGGCGCCACCTGGTCGACCTCGGGCTCGACGTCGTGGAGGGAGAGGTGGCCCGAGAAGCGCCCCCTCGGCTCGTCCTCGTGGACGACTATCTCCTGGGGGCCCTCAACGAGCTGAACGACGAGGCGCTCCGGACCGGGCGGCCGTGGCTGCTCGCCAAGCCGACCGGGCGCGTGCTCTGGCTGGGCCCGTGGTTCGTCCCCGGAAGCTCCGGCTGCTGGGAGTGCCTCGCCCAGAGGCTCCGGGGTCATCGCCGCGTCGAGGGCTTCCTCCAGAGCAGACACGGGCGCTCCGGTCCCTTCCCGGTTTCGAGGGGGGGGCTTCCGTCGACGCTCATGACCGCCCTCGGCATCGTCGCCACCGAGTGCGCGAGGTATGGCGTGACCGGGCGGTGCGGAGCCCTCGAAGGGGTCGTCGTGAGCGTGGATACGGTCTCCCTCGAGTCGCGTCGGCACGATCTGGTGAGACGACCACAGTGCCCGGCGTGCGGTGATCCGGAGGCGACCGCCCGGTCGGCCGAGCGACCGATCGCGCTCGAGTCGCACCGCAAGCCGGCCGGAGCCGGCGCCGCCGATCGGAGCGTGACGGCCCGGGAAACGTTCGCCCGGTACGCGCACCACGTGAGCCCGATCACCGGAATCGTGAGCTCCCTGGAGAGCAACGGCCCGGAGCCGGACTCGCCGGTGCATTCCTTCGTTTCCGATCACAGCTTCTCGCTCGTGAGCGAGGATCTCTGGTTCCTCCGTCAGAGCCTCCGGAGTCGGTCCGGCGGAAAGGGGGTCGACGAGGTGGGGGCCCGGACCGGGGCCCTGTGCGAGGCGATCGAGCGGTACTCGGGCGTCTTCAGAGGCGACGAGCCGCGGGTCGTCGCCCGGCTCGCCGAGCTGGGAGAAGCGGCGATCCATCCCCACGACTACCTGCTGTTCAGTGCCCGCCAGTACCGGGAGCGCGAGCGCTGGAACGAGAGCGGATCCCGCTACAACTGGGTGCCCGAGCCTTTCGCCGAAGACGACGAAGTCGAGTGGTCGCCGCTCTGGTCACTCACCGCAGGGCGAAGACGATATCTGCCGACGGCGTGCTGCTACTACGGATACGCCACGTGCGCCGACGTGCGCTTCGCCCGGGGCGACTCGAACGGATGCGCCGCCGGAAACAACCGCGAGGAGGCGCTGCTGCAGGGCTTCCTCGAGCTGGTCGAGCGAGATGCAGTGGCGTGCTGGTGGTACAACCGGCTCCGCCGACCCGGCGTCGACCTCGAGAGCTTCGGCCTCCCCTACGTCACCGAGCTGAGCCGGTACTATCGCTCTCTCGAACGCGACCTCTGGGTCCTGGACATCACAGCCGACACGGGCATTCCGGCCTTCGCGGCGCTCTCGCGCCGCTGCGACAAGAAGACCGAAGACATCATCATGGGCTTCGGCGCTCACCTCGACCCCCGTGTCGCGCTCCTGCGCAGCGTGACCGAGCTCAACCAGTCCCTGCCCGACGTGTACCGGGGCACTCCGGATCCCGCGGCAGATCACCTCTCCTCGGATCGGGCTTCCGTGGAATGGCTCAACGAGGCCACCCTCGCCGGTCATCCGTTCCTGTCGGCCGATCCCGACGCAGCACCGCTCCGCGAGACGGACTACGGGATCGTCGAGCACGACGACCTGCGCGATGATCTGCACCACTGTCTCTCCGTGGCCGAGGGGCTGGGCCTGGAGGTGCTGGTGCTCGACCAGACCCGACCGGACGTCGGCATGGACGTCGTGAAGGTGGTCGTGCCCGGGCTTCGCTCGTTCTGGGCCCGCTTCGCGCCCGGCCGCCTGTACGACGTGCCGGTCAGGATGGGCTGGCGGTCCCGGCCGACCGCGGAGTCGGATCTGAACCCCTTCCCGCTCTTCTTCTGACATGACTCCCGCGTACCTCGTCTCCTTCGTGGACCACGTGGCGGTGCGGTCCGGGGCGGCGGGGCCCAGTCTCGCGTTCGCGAGCGGGAGCGTGTCTCTGGAACGCTGCTCGCCGACGCTCGTCGAAGCGCTCGCGTCGCTTTCGGCGCGGCCGGCCACCGAAGGGGAACTCCTGGAGCGGGTGGTCGCCGCGGAGGGGCGAAGCGGTGGCGCGAGGCTCCTGTACTACCTCGGCAAGTTCGACGAGATGAGTCTTCTGCGGCGAACCGTGGAGTCGGAGGGCGCCGCGCTCGCCACGCTCGTTCCCTTCTCTCCGCGCCCCACGGGGGCGGGGATCGACCCTGCGACTCCGGGCGTCGCGTATCGACTGAGCCGGTTCGCCTGGGTACGTCTCGTCGGATCCGAGTTGATCCTCGAATCACCGCTGGCGCACAGTCGGATCGTGCTGCACGACGTCAGGGCGCTCGGCGTGCTCAATGCCTTCCGCACACCCCGCACGCGCGAGGAGGCGGCCGAAGCGAACCCGGGCCTCGCCCCCGCGACCGTCGGGCTGCTGATGGGGATGCTGCTGCGATGCGGCGGGCTGTCGGCCGCGCCGGAGCTCCCGGGTGTGGGCGAGCCCGAGCCGCTGCGGACCTGGGAGTTCCACGACCTGCTCTTCCACACCCGCAGTCGGATGGGTCGCCACCGAAACGGCTTCGGAGCCACCCATCGCTTCCTCGGGCAGTCCGACCCGCTGCCCGCGGTGAAGCCGCCGGGCCCGGGGCCGTTCCGGAGCTTCTCCGCGCCGGACATCACGGCAGTCGCCGGTTCGGACCCGCCCTTCACGGCGGTGCTCGAGGGGCGCCGCTCGGTGCGGACCCACGGCTCTCCTGCCATCTCGGTCGACGAGCTCGGCGAGCTCCTCTTCCGGGCGGCGCGGGTGCGCGCGACCCGGCCCCCGGGGAGCGTCCCGTACGAGCACGGGAGTCGCCCCTATCCGGGCGGCGGAGCGTGCTACGAGCTCGAGATCTACCCGGTCGTCCGCGAGTGCGAGGGGCTCGACCCGGGGATGTACCACTACTGCCCGTCCCGCCACGGCCTCGAACCGATCGCCGCTTCGTCGGCCACGATCGAGGCACTCCTCGATCACGCGGACTGGGCCGCCGCTCAGCACGGCCGCCCGCAGATACTCCTCGTCGTGACGGCCCGATTCGCCCGGATCACGTGGGCCTACGAAGGGATGGCGTACGCGGCGGTGCTCAAGCACGTCGGTGCCCTCTTCCAGACGCTCTACCTGGTGGCGGAGGCGATGGATCTGGCCGCGTGCGCGCTGGGGGGCGGGGACGCCGACCTCTTCGCCGAGGCTTCGGGCACCGACTACCTCGTCGAGAGCTCCGTGGGCGAGTTCATGGTGGGCCGGAGATGACCCGCGCCGTCGATCACTCGAGCTCACCCGCCCGGAGGGACGATCATGCCGAGTAGCCGCGAGCAGGACCTCGACGTCGTGGACGTGGCGATCGTGGGAGCCGGCGCCTCCGGCACCTACGCGGCGTACCGGCTGACGCATGCCGCGCCCGACGCGAGCCCGGTCATGAAGGCGCTGCACGACACCGCCGCGACGTCCGGCGGGCGGCCGGTGGTCCGGCTCTACGAGGCGAGCGACCGCATCGGTGGGAGGCTCTGGTCCATGGCGGCCGGCGCGAACCCCGACATCAAGATCGAGTTCGGCGGACAGGCGTTTCCCCAGATCCATCAGAACGTCTACGGTCTGTGCCACCATCTGAAGCTGAAGGTGCGGCCCAGCCCCGTGTTCAACGGTGGCCCGCAGTTCTGCTACCTGCGTCGTCATCACCTGGCCCTCGCGGACCTCGCCGGCAAGTCGGCCGCGTCGAGATCGAAGGCCAAGAAGGTGCCGTACTACCTCCTGACCGAGGAACAGGGCAAGGGTCCGTCCCGACTGGTCCAGGAGGCAGTCGAGCGGGCGATCCCCCGGTACAAGCAGATCCGCGACGAGCTCACCGGGGAGCTCGGAAAGGAGCTGGACCGGGCCGCGAGCTCGGACGCACCCGTCGTCTTCGACGACGCGGAGCTGGGCCATATCCTGCGGTCCGTGAAGGCGGCATCGCTCGAGCTGCAGACGGCGACCGTCTCCAAGGGCCACAGTGGCAATCCCCTCGCCATCGGACACGGCTTCTGGAACCTGCTCCAGCACGAGCTCAGCACGGAGGCCTACTGGTTCATCGTCGACTGCTGGGCGACCGCGTCCGACTATCAGTCGAGCAATCTCTACCAGTCGTGCGTGGCCCAGCTGCGGTCGCCGTTCATGATGCCGTTCTGGGAGCTCGCCGACGGATACCAGACGCTCCCGCTCGAGCTGGAGCGACGCTTTCGCGCGAACGGCGGCACCACGTCGATGCACCACCGCCTGATCAAGGTGCGGCGAAAGGACGGTGGCGTGCGGCTCACCTTCGTCGACCATGAGGGAGACCGACTCAGGAAGGTGCAGTGCCAGTACCTGATCATGGCCATGCCCCCCTACGCGGTGGGGAACCTCAACCGCCAGAGCGTGATCTTCCGGAGCGCCGACTTCCGGAGCGACCTGGCCGCGGTGAAGCCGGTCCCGGCGTACAAGCTGGTCCTCGGCTACGACGACGAGTGGTGGGCCCGCGAACCTGCTCCGGGTCGCGGCATCACGCCCCCAACGTCCGGGTTCTCCCTGACGGACACGCCCATCCGGGGCTGTTACTACCTCGGCCAGAACGAAGGCGGGCTCGCGCTGATGTACGCCTCGATCGGCGACAGCATCACCCAGCAGTTCTGGTCGGCCTTCCTGTCGGGTGCTCACCTCGGTTCGACCGAGGACGGCGGAGGACCCGGCGTGCTCAGGGCGACTCCGTCGAGCAAGGGGTCGGTGCCCGTTCCGCCGCAGCTGGAGACGTCCGTGGAGATGCGGGCCATGGTACGCCGGCTCCTCGCCCAGATGCACGGGAAGGACGTACCGGAGCCGGAGTTCGCGGCCTTCGCCAACTGGAGCCTGGACCCCTACGGGGGAGGGTGGCACGTGTGGAACCCCCACGTCGCGACCTGGAACGTGATGCCGCGGGTGCAGCGCCTCGGGGTCGACGAGGACCCGCGCATCTTCATGTGCGGTGAGGCGTTCTCCGCAGATCAGGGGTGGGTGGAGGGCGCCGTCAACACCGCGGAGACGGTGCTTCAGGACCACTTCGGCCTCCCGCCCGCGGGCTGGGTGCACGCGGACTACGACTTCGGACGGCTCAGGAGGTAACGATGGCGATGATGGGGACGGGCCCCGGGCCTCACGACCGTGCACCGAACCTCCAGGACTACGTGATCGTCGAGCTCCGTCACGACTCCGGCGTGACCCATTCGCCGAGAAGGGAGCGCTTCGAGGGCGGCGGCGACGCCGAAGTCCACGCTCGTGAGCTGAACGGCATCCTGGCCGGACACCGGATCCGGCGACTGAGCTCCCGTTTCGGAGCTCGACCGGGGTCGCTCCGCACGCGCGCCACCGCCCCGATGAGCCTGCGGGCTCCCGTGCCCGCCGACTTCGCGCACGCCGGGTTCGTGCAGATCGTGCCGCACCGTGACGCCGACGTCGGGGCGCTCGCCGACGAGCTCGGGCAGCACGATGCCGTCTGGAAGGCCGTGCCGGCCGCCCACCCGGTTCCGGCTGCCCAGCCCCGGATGGAGAGCGGCCTGCCCACGGGCAAGAGCCGCGCGAGCAGGAATTTCCAGCCTGCCCAGGGCTACCTGTACGAGGCGCCGGACGGGATCGGGGCGGTGGAGGCGTGGGGGTCGGCGGGGGGCGCGGGCCGCGGGGTCACGATCTGCGACATCGAGATGAACTGGAACCGGGCACACGAGGCGCTCCCGCGGGGGATCCGGCTTCTGGGCGGGCGGCTCTACCCGGACGACGATCTGCGCAGCCATGGCGCGGCCGTGCTCGGCATGCTCGTGTCGCCCCCCAAGGCCACGGGAACGATGGGTGCCTGCCACGAAGCCACGGCGGTCGTTCGCTCGTTCCTCACCTCCAGGCCCGGCCCCGAGGAAGCGGATTCCGGGTACCACCACAACCTCGCCGTCGCGATCACGACGGCCGCGGAGGAGCTGAGCGCCGGTGACATCATCCAGCTCGAGGTGCAGGCGGCGCTGACCCCCGGAGGCCACGACTACGTGGCCATCCAGTACTGGGACGACGTGGGCAGCGCCATCCGGGCCGCCGTCGCGCGCGGAATCTGCGTCGTGGAGGCCGCGGCGAACCAGGGGGTCGACTTCGACGCGGCGCCTTTCGCCGGATCGGGACTCCAGCGGGACTACGGAGCGATCGTCGTCGGCGCGGGGAGCCCGCCAACGAACCACTACGGGGCCGCGACCATGTTGCAACTGCCCCAGATCCAGCCGCTCGGACGCATGGGGGCGCCACGCTCCCGCATGTTCTTCTCCAACTACGGCTCGGGGATC
>CALJLC010000327.1 GCA_937982605.1 uncultured Gemmatimonadales bacterium
TCCCGAGCTCGATTCCATCGCCGACGTCCGGGTCGCGTCCGGAGGTGGGTGAGGAGCGCGCGCCCGAGGAGGGGGGTGCGCCAGCGGGGGCGTGTCACGAACCCGAAAATACGAGTTGACTCAGCGGGGATCGCCTGCGACCGTTGCACCAACGTATTCCGAGAGTGGAATACGGTTTAGACGCGTAGCCCGGGTGGGTTACGCAACCTGCGCGGGGTTGCCGCGCCGAACATGTGGTCGGCTAAGGGGCGGGTCACCCGAACTCCCACGATCGCAACACCAAGGAGCACGCGTGATGCGTACCAGAGGCACCGTGAAGTGGTTCAACGATCAGAAGGGCTTCGGCTTCATTACGCCGGAGGACGGTAGCAAGGACTGCTTCGTGCATCACAGCGCCATCCAGTCAGAGGGGTTCCGTACTCTGGCCGAGGGCGCGACCGTTGAATTCGACATCGTCCAGGGCGCCAAGGGCCCCGCGGCCGAGAACGTCGTCACGGTTTCGTAAAGCCGACCGACATGGTCAGTTGAGCGGGCCGCTCCCTTCGGGGGGCGGCCCGCTCTCGTTTTCCCACTCGCCGCCGCCGGGCCGCCCGGAAGGAAGCGTCATGAACCGTCCCCGCCTGCTCCGTCGGCGCCCGACCCGGGCCCTCGCGCTCGGGGCCGCCGTCCTCGCGACGCCCGTCCTCGGCTGTGGGCCTTCCCCGGACGACACGTCGCCGCCCGTCGAGGTCTCCGTCGCCGGGGACGACGTCGCGGAGCTGCGCCTCGAGAACCTCGAGCGGACGGTCGAGATCCTCCACGGGAAGATGACGGCGCTGGCGCAGGAGATGCCGACCGAGACGCTCGACTGGCGTCCGATGGACGGTGTGCGCTCCCCGCGGGAGGTCTTCGTCCACGTCGCGGCGGACAACTGGTTCGTGCCGGCGCTGATGGGATGGAGCGCCCCCGACGAGACGGGCGTCACGGACGACGTCGAGACCTTCCGAGCGTATCAGGAACGTCCGATGTCCCGAGACGAGATGCTCGAGGCGCTCGAGGCCTCCTTCGTCTTCTTCCGCGGGGCGATGGCCGAGAGCGCCGGCGAGCTCGACCGGGCGGTCACGCTCGGCGGGCAGCCGACCACGGTGGGCGACGTGTGGATCCGCGCGACCGTGCACCTGCACGAGCACCTGGGCCAGAGCATCGCGTACGCACGGAGCCACGAGGTCGTGCCGCCCTGAGGCCGATCGGCGGCCCCCTCGGCCGCCGCCTGCGAGATCGGGGCTGGCTCGTCGTCGACGGGGGTCTCGCGACCACGCTGGAGGCCCGCGGACACGACCTCTCGACCGCGCTCTGGTCCGCGCGCCTGCTGATCGAGAACCCGGCCGAGATCCGCGCGGTGCACGCGGCGTACCTCGAGGCCGGGGCCGACGTGCTCGTCACCGCCTCCTATCAGGCCACGGTGGAGGGCCTCGTGCGCGCCGGCGTCACTCGAGGAGCGGCTCCCGACGTCCTGGCCTCCTCGACGCGGCTCGCCGTCGAGGCGGTGGAGGCGTTCGAGGCGGAGGCGGCCGAGGAGGTGCCGCGCGCGGGGGCGTCGCCGCGACCGGGAGCGGGGAGCCGCCCGCTCGTCGCGGCCAGCGTCGGTCCGTACGGCGCCTGGCTGGCGGACGGATCGGAGTACGACGGGCGCTACGGCCTTTCCGCCGCCGAGCTCGCCGACTTCCACCGCGAGCGCTACCGGCTGCTCGCCCGGAGCGGAGCCGACCTGCTGGCGTGCGAGACGATCCCGAGCATGGTCGAAGTCGAAGCCCTTCTTCGGCTCCTGGACGAGACGGCCGGCGTGCGCTGCTGGATGAGCGTCACCTGCCGGGACGGGCGCCGCATGCGGGACGGCACACCGGTCGAGGAGGCGGCGGCGGTCGCGGGCGCGCACGACCGCGTCTCGGCCGTGGGCTTCAACTGTACGGAGCCGGTCTTCGCCGGGGAGCTGGCCGAGCGCATCGGGGGCTCGAGCGGCCGGCCGGTCGTGGCCTACCCGAACTCGGGAGAGCTCTGGGACGGACGCCGGAAGAGGTGGCGGCGCGGCGAAGAGGGAGCGTCGTGGATCGACGGGGTCGAGTCGGCGTGGCGCGCGGGAGCGCGCATCCTGGGAGGGTGCTGCCGGACGGGTCCGGCGGAGATCGCCGAGTTGCGGCGGCGCCTCGAGCACGGAGATTGGGGGGACGGTTCGGAGCACCGCGACGGCGGAGGGAGGGGCGCGTGGGATCCGATGCGACCACCGTGCGGGAGTATCTGGACGGGCTCCCGGACGAGCGCCGGCAGGCGATCGAAACAGTCCGCGAGACGCTCCTCGCCCACCTCCCCGAGGGCTACGAGGAGGTCATGAACTGGGGGATGATCACCTATCAGGTGCCCCTGGAGGCGTCGGGCGAGACGTACAACGGTCAGCCCCTCATGTACGCGGCGCTCGCCTCCCAGAAGAACCACATGGCCGTCTATCTCTCCGCGATCTACGCGGACGACCGCGAGCGCGAGCGATTCGAGGAGCGCTACCGCGCCACCGGGAAGCGTTACGACGTCGGCAAGTCGTGCGTCCGCTTCCGCCGGCTCGACGACCTTCCGCTGGAGCTGATCGGCGACGCGGTCGGGGCCGTCCCGATGGACCGCTTCATCCAGACGTACGAGGCGGGCCGTCGCGCGGCGCGGGAACGGGCGAACGAGGGCGGGGAAGGCTGACGCGGTGAGGCAGCCACGCGCGCGAGAGCTGGCCCTCGCGCTCCCCGAGACCGAGGCCTCGTCGCACCACGGAAGGGACGACGCCCGCGTGCGCGGGAAGATCTTCGTCACCTTCCCGCCGGACGGGACGCTCGTGCTGAAGACGACGCCCGACGACCTCGCGATCCTGACCGGCCGGGAGCCGGAGATCTTCCGCCGGGTGTGGGGGGAGCGCTGGGTCGGCGTCGACATCGAGCCGCTCGGCGAGGAGCGGGTCGTCGAGCTCCTGAACGACGCGTGGCGACTCGCGGCGCCGGCGTCGCTGAGGCGCGCCCTGGACGACGACTGAGTCGGCGAAGCCCCCGTGGGTTGTCGGCGGGGAGGGCGGCTCCTACGCTGTCTGCCCAGACCGACGCGCACTCCCGGAGTCTCCCATGAGCCCGTCCAGCACGCCCCCCGCACGAACCCCCGTCGCCCACGCCCTCGCGGGGCTCGCGCTCGCCCTCGTGATCGGGCTCGCGCCCGCGGTCGAAGCGCAGCAGGCGGCCACCATGCCGCAGGCGATCCCTTCGCCCGAGGAGTACTTCGGGCATCCGATGGGCGCCGACCGGCAGCTCGTCCGCTGGGACCGGCTCGTGGAGTACTACGACGTGCTCGACCGGGCGAGCGACCGGATCGTGGTCGAGCGGGTCGGCGAGACGACGCTCGGCAACCCGTTCCTGGTCATCTGGGTGTCGTCTCCGGAGAACCTCGCCAACCTCGACGAGATCAAGAGGATGAACGACATCCTCTCCGATCCGCGCGGCCACACGCAGGCCGAAGTCGACGCGGCGGTCGAGGACGGCAAGGTCGTCTTCCTGCAGGGATACGCGCTGCACTCCACGGAGGTCGCGGCCAGTCAGAGCGCGGCGGAGATCATGTACCTCTTCGCGACGCGCGACGACGACGTCATGAACGAGATCCTCGACGAGACGGTCTCGATCATCGTCCCCGGCATGAACCCCGACGGCAATATCATCGTCACGGACTGGTACGATCAGTGGGTCGGCACGGAGTACGAAGGCTCGGGCCCGCCGGAGCTCTACCACCACTACGTGGGCCACGACAACAACCGCGACGCCTTCATGCAGAACACGGTGGAGTCGCAGTACGTGGCGACGCTGCTCTTCCGGGAGTGGATCCCGCAGGCGTTCATCGACCACCACCAGATGGGCGCCTACACGGCGCGCATCTACCTGCCGCCCTACGCCGAGCCGATCCGCCCCGGCGGGGATCCGCTCGTCTGGCGTGAGATGGCGTGGTACGGCGCGCACATGGCGTACAAGATGGACGAGCACGATCTGCCCGGCGCCATCGGAGCGGCGATGTACTCGGGGTGGGGGCACTTCGGCTTCCACTGGATCACGCCGTTCCACAACATCGCCGGGATGCTGACCGAGTCGGCCAGCGCCCGTCTGGCGACGCCGCTGTACGTCCACCCCGACCAGCTCACCGGGTCGCGGCAGCTCCCGGAGTACGAGGAGCAGACCACCTTCCCCAACCCGTGGGAGGGCGGCTGGTGGCACGTGCGCGACATCGTCGAACGTCAGATCGTGGCCACCTTCTCGCCGCTCGAGATCGCGGCCAGGAACCGCGAGACGGTGCTCCGCAACGCGTACCACAAGGCCGCCCGGCAGACCGAGCGCGGCGCGCAGGACGAGATCAAGGCGTACGTGATTCCGGCCGAGCAGCACGACCCGCTCACCATGCAGAAGATGGTGAACAAGCTGCTCCTGCAGGGCATCACCGTGGAGCGGGCGACGCGCGCCTTCGAGCACGAGGGGCGGGCGTACGGGGCCGGGACGTACATGGTGTCGCTGGCGCAGCCGAAGCGTGGCGTCATCCGGTGGCTGCTCGGACGCACCTTCTACCCGGACAACAGCTACACGCGGGACCGCGACGGGAACCCCATCCGGCCGTACGACATGTCCGCGGACAACATCGCCGAGTTCATGGGCGTCCGGGTCGACCCGGTGGAGACACCGGTGACGACGGCGATGACGCGCGTGACCGGGACGATCGACCCGAGCGGGACGATCGCGCTGGGGTCCAACGGCTACGTGCTCGACGGGCGGCTCAACGACGCCCACGAGGCGGTGAACCGGCTCTTCGCCGCCGGGGCGCAGGTCCGGCGGGCGTGGCGCAACGGACAGGGTTTCCGGCAGGGTGACTTCATCGTATCGGCCGGCGCCGACCCCGCTTCCGTGCGATCCATCGCCGAGGAAACCGGCGTGGACTTCGGCGCGCTCGACACGGACGCCACCGGCTCGTCGTATCCGCTGACCGCGCAGCGCATCGGGCTCTTCCAGCGGCACTACGGCGGGAACATGGACGAGGGGTGGACGCGCTTCTTGCTCGAGGACTTCGCCTTCGAGTACCAGACGATCATGGACGACGAGATCGTGCGCGGGAACCTGCACGAGCGCTGGGACGTGATCGTGCTCCCGGCCGACTCCCGGCAGATGATGGTGAACGGCCGGGGCGACGACGACGACGACACCCCGCCGGCGTACCGGAGCGGCTTCGGCGAGGCGGGCGTGCGTGCGCTCGAAGCGTTCGTGGAGAACGGCGGGACGCTGGTGACGTTCGCGCAGGCGGGTGATCTGCCCCTCGAGGACTTCGGCCTTCCGGTCGAGAACGCCGTCGAGGGGATGTGGGGCAACGACTTCTGGTCTCCCGGCTCGACGCTGCGCATGCGGGTCGACAACACACACCCGTACACGTACGGGATGCCGGCCAACGCGCTCGCCACCTACCTGGCGGGTGGACAGGTCTACGAGACCGTCCGGGGAGCACGGAGCTCCGACGTGCGTCGCCTGGCGACGTACCCGGAGCGGGACATCCTCCAGAGCGGCTGGCTCCTCGGCGAAGAGGCGATCGCGGAGAAGGCGGCGATCGTCGCGGTGCGGAAAGGGCAGGGCTCCGTGCTCATGCTCGGCTTCCGGGCGCAGCACCGCGCGCAGACGCACGGCACCTACAAGCTCTTCTTCAACGCGCTCCAGGATCAGCCGTCCGACATGAGCGCGGTGGCGGCGGGAGGCGGCTGAGGCTCGACGCGGTCCCCCGCGCGAGCGGGATTCAGCCGGCCGGCTCGATCGTCGCTCGCACGATCCGGGTGAGCTCGGGGAAGTCCGCGTCGAGGTACTCGTTGCCCCGCGCGGCGGCCCTGGCCTGATAGTGGCCGTCGACGCGCGGGGGACCGTCGCCGTAGTCGCCGTGGAAGGCGTCGACCACCTCCATCCCTTCCACGACCTCGCCGAGCGGCGCGAAGCCCTCGGCGTCCAGCGCCGAGTTGTCCTTCGTGCTGATGAAGATCTCGGTCGTGCGCGTATGCACGCCCCCCTTCGCGAACGCGACACGCCCCCGGGTGTTGGACTCCACGACCGGATCGTCGACCAGGTACTCGGACTTCCAGACCTGGTTCACGTACGGGTTCCCGTTGAGCCCGAACTGCGCCATGAAGCCCGGGATGACCAGGTAGACACGCGTGTCGTCGTAGAAGTCGCCGCGCACGAGGCTGTAGAACCGGTCGGCGCCGAGGGGCGCCCAGGCGCGGACGACGCGGATGACGACGTCGCCGGCCGTGGTCTCCAGCCGGACACGGTACGTCGCGGGCGCGCGCTCGGCGAAGTCGTCCGCTCTCAGGAGGGGGTCGCGAAGCCGGGGGTCGACGTCTTCCTCGGTATCGGAAGCGCCCCCGCAGGCGGCGGCGAGCGCGAGCGCCACGAGCAGCGTGCGGCGCGCGAGGCGGGAGGCGAGTCGGGTCACGGAAGCTCCGGGGTGCGGGGGGACGTTCTCATCTTCGGCTCTGGGACCGGCGCGTCAAGGAAGCGATCTTGCCCGACCGGCCGGCGCCCCGGAGTCTACGAGGAGTCCGAGGAGTGGCCTCGCACGCCTCTCTCCCCGACCGACACCGCACCGAGCGACGCGAGATGATCGACCTGCGCAGCGACACCGTGACGAAGCCCACGCCCG
>CALJLC010000328.1 GCA_937982605.1 uncultured Gemmatimonadales bacterium
CCCGTACAGCTCCGTGCCTTCGCGCGGGACGAGGTCCAGTTCGAGGCGATGCGGCAGACCTACGTCACCTTCCAGCGCACGATCCACGACGACATGGTCCGGCCCTTCCCGGGTGCGCTCGAGGTCGTCACCGACCTGCGGGCGCGGGGCGCCCGCGTGGGCATCGTGACCAGCAAGGCCGGGGGGATCGCCCGGCGCACGCTCGAGGTCTGCGGGCTCTGGGAGGTGATGGAGGTCGTCGTCGGGGGCGACCAGGTCACGCGCGGAAAGCCGGATCAGGAGCCGGTGCGAAGAGCCACGGAAGCGCTCGGCGTGGCCTCGACCCCGGAGCGCGTCCTCTTCGTCGGTGACACGCCGCACGATCTCCGGGCGGGTCGGTTGGCGGGAACGAGAACGGCGGCCGTGGGGTGGGGACCCCTCGACCGCCGTGTGCTCCGGGCAGAGTCACCGGATTTCTTCCTCGATCGGATGGAGGACTTACTGCGGATCTGAGCCGCAGACCCTCACGAGGCTTCGACTCAGTGCTGCCCGAAGGAAGTCGCGAAGTCGATCTGCTCGGCCAGATCCAGGTCCTTCTCCGTGATCCCGCCCGCGTCGTCCGTGGACAGCGACAGCGTCACCGTGCCGTCACGGACGTCGATGTCCGGGTGGTGCTTGTGGCTGTCCGCCAGGGTCGCGACCCGATTCACGAAGACGATCGAGTCACGGAAGTGGGAGAACTGGAACTCCTTGGTAAGTCGGTTCGACCGGCGCTTCCAGCCGCTCCGGTCGCTCAGCCACCCTCGTATGGACTCCGCGTCCAGCTTCATCGTCGATTCCGCCACCGGCATCCTGCCAACTCCGTCCTGAGAACACTCGGGGGGGAGGGCCCCGTCCCATCCCAACGCGGGTCTCCATCGACCCGCGTACCCGTTCAGACTCCCGAGGATGGCAAACCGTTGAGGGGTTGAGAGCCAACAGGGGCTTGGGTAGAATTTGGGCCCTTCGGAAACGAAGGTTTCCGCCCCCATCGTCTAGTGGCCTAGGATATCGCCCTCTCACGGCGAAGACCGGGGTTCGAGTCCCCGTGGGGGTACTGCCGGGGTGGAGGTCCGGCGAGGGTCGGGCCTCCGCCGCCGCGTCCGGTCGCTTAGCTCAGCTGGTAGAGCGCCACGTTCACATCGTGGATGTCGCAGGTTCGAGTCCTGCAGCGACCATGCTCGAGGCCCCGGGGCCGTCCGGCTCCCGGGGCCTCGTTCGTTCCTACAGGCCGCTGCCCAGCACGCTCCCGGTCAGCTTCTCGAACTCCATGTGGTACGCCACGCAGATGACCTCGCGGTCGTCGAGCCGGTTCCACGACTCTTCGCTCGGGTAGATGACCGTGTAGTCGATCACCGAGTCCTCGTAGCTCCTGCCGATGGCGGCCTCGAAGCGGTCGAAGCAGCCCTGATACGCCAGCTCCTCGACGTTTTCGTCACCCGGCCAGCTCCCGGAGATGTCCCAGAGCGCGTAGACCTCGTTGTCGTGCGGGTCCGAGCAGGGCACGCCGGGCAGTTCGCTCACGTCGGTGGCGCCGAAGGCGGTGTCGTCGAAGCAGTCGCCGACGTGCATGTCGAAGGCGTCGACGGCTCCGGCCGACGTGATCGCTCCGGAATCGTCACGGCTCGCGGCCGAGATGATGCCGATTGCGGCGGCCTCGGCGACGACCACAGCGGTCACGACGTTCTTTCCTTCCAGCATGACTTCCCCCTCGGCGGTCAGGCCGGTGTCGGTGCGCGTACACTTCGACGTTAGGCAGGTCCGGAGCCCGAGGGCAACGAAAAAACTGCGCTACCCGTCGGGCGCCACCAGCATCGTGGCCAGCCCGGCGCCGAGCAGCACGGCCACGATCCCGAGCACGACCGAGCCGGCCGCGTACGCTCCCGCCTGACCGACGGCTCCGGCGCGCGCCATCGCCACCACCTCGTAGCTGAAGGTGCTGAAGGTGGTGAAGGAGCCCAGGAAGCCGACGAGCAGGAGCTCGCGGGCGTAGGGGCCGGGCGCCCGGCTCTGCAGCCAGACGAAGAGCAGGCCCAGCAGGAAGGACCCCACGACGTTGACCGCGAGGGTGCCCCACGGCGCCTCGCCGCCGACGAGCGCGCGGACCCAGAGCGTGGCGTAGTAGCGCGCGAGGGCACCCGCCGCGCCTCCCAGGCCGACGACGAGGGCGACCGCCATTCAGGAGGTGGCCGTCACCGGGCTGGCGGGGGTCAGGAACGCCTCGATCGCCGCGGCGATCTCCTTGGGCGCGTCCTCCTGGATGTAGTGCTTCGCGTCGAGGCGCTGCACCCGGACATTGGCGAAGGTCTCTCGGAAGCGCTCCATGAAGGGCCGTGAGAACATGGGGTCGTGGATCCCCCAGGTGAGGAGCACCGGCACGTTCGCCAGCCGTTCCTGCACGTCCCGCTCCAGCCGGGAGAGCCACGAGGAGGCCGCGGTGAGCTGGACCGGGAACTCCGCCGCGCCCATCCGGCTGGACGGCGTCGGGAGGGCCTCCCGGTAGTGGTCCCGGACTTCCTCGGAGAGCGGGTGCTTCACGCCGATCGGCATGAGCTTCTCGACGAAGAAGTTCCGGTTGACGATCTGGCTCTGCATCGGCGCCATCGACATGACGTACGAGAACGCCTTGCCCTGCAGGGAGTCGAGCGGCCAGAACCAGGTGTTGCCCATCACCAGGGCGCGGACGCGGGGCAGCTCGTCGGCGGCCACGCGGAGCCCGATCGGGCCGCCCCAGTCCTGCCCCATGATCGTAAGGCGCTCGAGGCCCAGGTGGGTCACGAACGCGCGGACGATCTCGGCGTGCGCGCCCGGCGTGTAGTCGTACGCGGGGGGCCGCACGGAGAGCCCGAATCCGGGGTAGTCGAGCGCGATGCAGCGGAAGCGCTTGCGCAGCCGGATGATGATCCCCCGGTACAGGAAGCTCCACGTCGGGTTGCCGTGGAGGCGGAGGATGCGTTCGCCCTGACCCTCGGCCACGGAGTGGAACGGGCCGACACGGCTCTGGAACCATCGCGAGGCGAAGGGGAAGAGCCGGGAATCCGGGACGAAGGGCGGGACGTGCTGCACGGGGCTGGAGACGGTGGCTGCCTCGAGTCGGGGTCCTGGCCGGGGGCCGGCCCGCAAAGGGCGGGCTCCCGGGCTGTGGGCCTACGATGGCCGCCGCGGTGCTCCGGGGAAAGGTCGGCGTGCGCTGCGCGGAGGGTGCCGACCCGGTGGGGGCGCGGTTGTCCCCGCCGCCTGCCCGGACGATCGTGTGGCGACCTCCGACCCGGACTCGCCCGCATGCCGACGACCCGCCGCCCCGTCCTGACCGCCACGGCCCGTCTGCTCGCACTCGTCGCGGTCGCGTCTCCGGTCGCCGTCCGCGCCCAGGCCGCGTCCGGCCCGACGGGATTCGAAGTGGGGGGGCTGCCGGTGGCGGCCTTCGACTCCGACGAGGGCTTCGGGTACGGCGCGTTCGCGCAGCTCTACGACTACGGCGACGGGGAGTACGCGCCGTACCGGTGGTCGCTGCAGCCGACCCTCTACAACACCTCGAAGGGGCGACTCGAGGCCTACGCCTTCTTCGACGCGCCGCACCTCCTGCCCGGGGGATGGCGACTGAACGGATGGGTGGGATACGAGCGCTTCGTCGCGACTCCCTACTACGGCCTCGGCAACGACGCCCCGTACGACCCGACGCTCGACGCCGAGGACGGGCCGAACCCGTACTGGTACCGGTTCGGGCGCACCCGCGCCGCCGCCCGTTTCACGCTCCAGTACGGGATCTCGTCGACGCCCTGGCGGCTGCTCCTCGGCGTCGGGATCGAAGACGTCGACGTGGATCCCCTGCCGCGCGACGAAGGGACGACGCTGTTCGCGCAGGAGTTCGGAGCGGCCAGCACCGGGTACGGGTCGAGCTTTCTCCGGGCGGGTCTCGTCCGGGACACGCGCGACCGCGAGACCGGCACCCGCACCGGCTCGTGGTCCGAGTTCCTCGTCTGGTGGAGTGACGAGTCACTCGCCTCGCATTTCTCCGCCGTCCGCTGGACGCTCACCGACCGGCGCTACTTCACCCTCGCCGAAGGGCTCGTCCTTGCGCACCGGATGGCGCTCCAGGGCGTCGACGACGGTGCGCCGCTCCCCGAGCTGACGCGCCTGCAGACGTCGTTTCAACAGCAGGAGGGGCTCGGCGGGGCCAAGACCGTGCGGGGCGTGCTCCGCAACCGGTACACCGGCCGGGGCATGTTCGTGTGGAACTCGGAGCTGCGCTGGCGGGCGGCGGACTTCGCCGCGCTGGGCCGCTCCTTCCACGCGGTGCTCTCGGCGTACCTCGACCAGGGCCGCGTCTGGGCCGGAGGGGTGCGCGCCGACGAGATCTTCTCCGACCTGCATCGGGGCTACGGAGGCGGGCTGCGCGTGGGCATGGGCGAGAACTTCGTCGTCGCCTTCGACGGAGGCACGTCGAGCGAGACCGGCCTGCAGATCTACCTCGGGCTCGGCTACCTCTACTGAGGCACCCGGGCTCGACGCCCGGTCCCGCGTCGAGCCGTTCCGCCGGTCCCCCGCCCCGCCGGCCGGCCCGGCCCCGAAAGAACGAGGGGGCCGCCGGGCGGACCCGGCGACCCCTTCGCTCTCTTGTCCCGGCCGAATCCGGCCGGTGTCACCGCAACCGCGACGTCAGTTGCCGCTCGGCGCGTCCTCGGTGGTCATCATCGGCGGCTGGCCGTCGTGGTCGATCACGAGCACCACGCGGCGGTTCTCCCAGCCTGCCGTGCCGGGGCCCCAGCCGTTCGAGAGAAGCCGGCGGGTGTCCTCGCCGTAGCTCACCGTGCGCACCCGGTCCTCGACGACGGCCGTGTTGGCCACGAGGAACTCGGCGACGGCCTTCGCACGCTGCTCACCCAGCCAGAGGTTGTACTGCTCGTCTCCGGCGGGATCCGTGAAGCCCTCGACGGTGATCTGCGCGTCCGGGTAGTACTTCTGGGCCACGGCGCCGAAGCGGTTCAGGACCGCCTCGCCCTCGGACTGAACCGTGGCGTCGTTGAAGGCGAAGTACACGGGGACGTTGAAGCGCAGCTCTTCCTCGAGGCGCGCGATCTGCACCTCGAAGTCCCGCTCCATCTGCTGGAGGTCGGACTCGAGGGCGGCCATCCGCTGCTCGAGGTCGGCGAAGCGACCGTTCACGTTCGACGTGATCTGCTGGTCGCCGGAGCGCATCTCCTCCTGCATCTCCGAGCGCAGCTGCGCCAGGCTGGCGTCCATCTCGTCCGGGCTGACCGTCTTGCACGCCCCGGCGGCGCTTGCGACGGCGAGGGCCGCCAGCAGGCCGAGCCCCCTTCGGTTCAATTCGAGCGTGCTCATTCCAGTGAGCTCCCATCTGGTTGGGTGACTGTCGACGTCGGTGTTTCCGATCGTCTCTCGAGTGTGTCGTGCAGTATTGCAGGAAGGATGCCAAACCCGGATCGTCAGGTTTTTCGCGGCTTCCCGGAGGGGTGCGACGAACGGTGCACAGGGTGGGCACCCGGCGTCCGGCTCACTCGAGGTAGGTGTAGCCCTGCAGGCTCTCGTCCAGGAAGCGCCGGAGACGGGTGCTCTCGGCCAGCGTGAGGCGCTCGGACTCCAGCGCGGCCTCGATGTCCTGGCGCAGCGCTCGCCGCATCTCCTCCGGGTCGAACTGCACGTAGCTGAGCACTTCCCGGACCGACTCTCCCTCGACGATCGTCTCGATCCGCCACCGCCCGTCGTCGCCGAGAGCCACGTGCACCGCGTTCGTGTCGCCGAGCAGGTTGTGGAGGTCGCCGAGCGTCTCCTGGTAGGCGCCCGTCAGGAAGATCCCGAGGTAGTACGGCTCCGAGCCCGGCTCGCCGAACTCGGTCCCCGCGGGCGCCTCGTGCAGCTCGAGCGTCGACTTCACCTCCCCGTCGCCCGCGAAGCGGTCGACGCGCCCGTCGGAGTCGCACGAGATGTCGGCCAGGACCCCACGACGGGTCGGCTCCTCGTCGAGCCGATGGATCGGCATGATCGGGAAGATCTGCTCGATCGCCCACGAGTCGAGGA
>CALJLC010000329.1 GCA_937982605.1 uncultured Gemmatimonadales bacterium
CGACGCAGATCGAGGACGACGCCGTCATCACGCACGTCGTCTCGGGCATCACGCGTCCCATGACCGACCCGACCGAGGTGTACGTGCTCGGCATCCCGATCGCGATCCTCGTGCTACTCCTCCTGGTGATGGCCACCAACGTGGCCAACCTCGTCCTGGCCCGGAACGCGACCCGGAGCGCCGAGCTGGCCGTGCGCGGGGCGCTCGGCGCGAGCCGGAGGCGAATCGTCGGTCAGCTCGTGCTGGAGGTCACGCTCCTCGTGGCGATCGCGGCGTTCCTCGGCACCTGGGCCTCGCAGCGGATCCTCGGCTACCTCGAGGACGTCGTGGCGCTCCCGTTCTGGACCGACTTCTCGCTGGAATGGGGTGCCGTGGCCTTCTGCGTCCTGCTGGCCGGTGTCGTCACCCTCGTGGCCGGAGTGGTTCCGGCGCTCCGCGCGACCCGTACCACCCCGGGCGACGCCCTCCGGGACGGCGGACGCGGAGCCTCCGGCGTGCGCTTCGGCAGGCTGACCGGAGCGCTGATCGTGGCACAGGTGACGATCTGCGTCGGGTTCCTCTCCGCCGCGACGCTCCTCGGGCAGTCGCTCCTCTCCTTCGGCTTCGAGCGATACGGGCTGCCGGCCGAGGAGACGTTGATCGCGCAGCTCTACTTCGGGTGGCCTGAAGAGCTCGCCGACCCGTCCCTCGACCTCTCCGCCGAGGAGCGCGACCGAATACGGGGCGACTTCATGGCGGCCACCACGCGCATGCGCGAGGAGATCCGTTCGGAGGTGCTCGGACTCCCGGGCGTGCGCATGGCGGCGTTCGGGAGCCGCTTCCCGGGAAACGAGGCGGAGCGCTCGTACGTCGAGGTCGAGGACTCGGATCTGCCGATCACGCTCACGGAGACGGCAGAGATCACCGAGGGGTACCTGGAGCTGCTCGGGGCCGAGATCGTCGCCGGCCGTGGCTTCACGCCCGCCGAGTACTCGGACGGGCTGTCCGTGGCGCTCGTGAACGAGTCGTTCGTGAGCGACCGCCTCCGCGGCGCGAACGCTCTCGGCCGTCGGGTGCGCGTCGTGCCGGAGAACGAGCCGGACCCGGGGAGGCTTCCCTGGTCGACGATCGTCGGCGTCGTCCCGGATCTGGGGCTCAACCCGGGCAATCCCCGGAACGCCGCCGCGGTGCTCACGCCGCTGGCCGACATCAACATCATGCGCCTCGCCATCCGGGGCGACTCGGAGCCGGCCGCCTGGACCGCGCAGCTCGTCGAGATCGCCGCCCGGACCGGCCCGACGCGCCGCGTGCAGTGGACGAAGACGCTCTACGATCAGATGCGGGAGCCGGTCCTCATCTTCCGGCGGCTCGGGATCGGCTTCCTCGTGCTCGGCTTGCTCGCCCTCCTGCTCTCGGCGGCCAGCATCCACGCCATCACGGCGTGTGCCGTGACCCGGCGGACGCGGGAGCTCGGCATCCGGCAGGCCCTCGGCGCGGGCACCGGCCGCGTGGTGGGCGAGGTGCTGCGCCGGGCCGGTGGGCAGCTCGCGATCGGAGCGACGCTCGGCGGAGCGCTCGCGGCGGCTCTGCTGCGGCTGTCGCGCGCCTTTCCCTGGGAGGTGCGCTCCAGCAACCCGGAGGCGCTGGCGCTCGTCGTCGGCGTGCTGACGCTGTCCGGCGTCGCGGCGCTCGCCCAGCCGATCCGCCGCGCGCTCGCGATCCGGCCGGCCGACGCGATGCGGAGCGAGTAGAGCGGGCCGGCGGCCCCCTGCTCCGGTCAGCCGACCCGGTCCACCGCCCGCCCCAGCTTCTCGATCCCCTCGGCCATCTCGTCCTCGGTGATGAGGAGCGACGGCCCGATCCGGATCACGGTGCCGTGGAGGCCACCCTGGCCGATGAGCACGCCCTCCTCCCGGCTCGCCTGGAGCAGCGCCTTCGTCCGGGCCGAGTCCGGTTCCTTGGAGTCGGGGTCCTTCACGATCTCGATCGCCTGCATGAGACCCATCCCGCGCACGTCCCCGATCCAGGGATGGCGGGACTGCATCTCCACCAGGGCGGCGCGGAGCTGGGCGCCCCGCTTTTCGGCGTTGTGGGGCGCGTCGTGGTCGCGCAGCTCGTCCTGCGTGGCGATGAGCTGCGCCATCGAGATCGGGTTTCCGCCGAAGGTCGAGATCGTCTTGCCCTTCCACGCGTGCGCGATCTCGTCGGTCGTGATCGTGGCGCCCACCGGGGCGCCGTTCGCGATCCCCTTGGCCATGACCATGATGTCGGGCTCGACGCCGTGGTGCTGGATGCCGAACCAGTGGGTGCCGCAGCGCCCGAACCCGGCCTGGACCTCGTCGATGATCAGGAGGCCGCCGTAGTGGCGAATCACCTCGGCCGCCTTCTCGAAGTAGCCCAACGGCGGCACGACGTAGCCCGCCACCCCCATGATCGTCTCGGCAATGAACGCCGCCGGCCGCCCGTTCGTCGTCGTGACGATGACCTCCTCGAGGTCGTCCACAAATTTGTCAATACAACTGTCATTACACGGCTGGGCGTACGGGCAGCGGTACGGATTGGGGCTTTTCGCGTGCTTGATCCCCGCCACCGGCGTCGCGAGTGGCCGCCAGCCCGAGTGAGCCGTGACGCTCGTCGCCATGAAGGAGCGGCCGTGGTAGCCGACCCGGAGTCCGATGATCTCGGAACGTCCGGTGGCCAGACACGCCATCATGAGCGCCGTCTCGATGGCCTCGGTGCCGGAGTTCGTGAAGAAGGTCCGCTTGAGGCGGTCCGGGGCGATGTCGGCGATCTTGCGCGCGGCCTCGACGTGGACCTCGCTGGCGTACAGCGTCGAGATGTGCCCGAGCTTCTCCATCTGGGCCATCACGGCGGCGTTGACCCTCGGATTGCAGTGACCCACCGACGTCGTGAGGATGCCGCTGAAGAGGTCGAGGTACTCGTGGCCCTCCGGGTCCCACGCGCGCACCCCCGAGCCGCGCTCGAGAACGAGTGGCTCCTCGTAGAGGTGCAGCATCGAAGGCAGCAGGAACTCCCGCTGGCCGTGGATCGTCTCGGCGCTGGTCACGCCGCTGGCGAGGGTCGGTGCGGTCATGATCCCTGTCTTCGTTCGAGTGGGTTTCGGTGCAGGTGGCCACTTCCGCGGAGGATCCCGATCGGGCCCGCCGAGCCTCCCGCGAGTCAGCCCTTCGGGCGGTGGTGCGGATCGGCGCTGACGTCGGTCCAGCGGGAGATGACGACGCGCTGATCGGTGTAGAAGGAGATGGCGTCGTGACCGGCGGCCTTCACGTCGCCGTAGAACGACTGCTTCGAGCCGCCGAAGGGGAAGAACGCCATCGGCGCCGCGACCCCGATGTTCACCCCGATCATGCTGATGCCCGCCTGGTAGCGGAACTCCCGCGCGGCGCGGCCGCTGGTCGTGAAGATCGAGCAGGCGTTGCCGTACCGGCTGCCCTGCATCATCGCGATCGCGTCCTCCACGGAGTCGGCCCTGTTGATCCCGGCCACGGGGCCGAAGATCTCCTCGGAGCCGATCGACATCCCCGGAGCCACGTCCTCGAAGACCGTCGGTCCGACCCAGTAGCCTCCTTCACGCCCCTCGACGGTGACGTCCCGGCCATCGAGCGACAGCCTGGCTCCGTCGGCCACGCCCTGATCGATGAAGCTCCGGACGCGGTCCCTGTGGGCCGCCGAGATGACCGGACCCATCTGCGAGCCGGAGTCGAGCCCGTCCCCCACGCGAAGCGTCGCGGCGTGATCGAGCAACCGCTCGCGGATCTGCGCGTGCGCGTCCCCGACACCGACGACCATGCTCCCGGCCAGACAGCGCTGACCCGTGGACCCGAAGATCGAGCCGGCGCAGGCGTCGAGCGTTGCGTCCATGTCCGCGTCCGGCAGCACGATCAGGTAGTTCTTGGCGCCGCCGAGCGTCTGCGCGCGTTTCCCGGCCGCCGTCGCCCGCGTGTAGACGATCTTCGCCACCTGGCTCGAGCCGACGAAGGAGACCCCGACGATGTCGGGATGGTCGCAGATCGACTCGACCGCCTCCTGACCTCCGTGCACGACGTTGAGCACGCCCTCGGGAAGGCCTGCCTGCTCCGCAAGGTCGACGATCTTCTGGTGGGTGAGCGGGTCCTGCTCGCTCGGCTTGAGGACCACGGTGTTGCCGGTGGCCACTGCGTACGGCCAGAACCAGAGGGGGATCATCACCGGGAAGTTGTACGGGGTGATGATGCCGAAGACCCCGAGCGGCTGGCGCCACGTGGCGCAGTCGATGCCCCGGGAGATCTCCTCCACCGTGTCGCCCATCATCAGCGTGGGGATGCCGCAGGCGTGCTCGACGTTCTCGATCCCCCGCTGGATTTCGCCCCGCGTCTCCGGGAGGATCTTGCCGTGCTCGGTGGTGAGCTGGACGGCAAGCTCCTCCTTGTGCTCCTCGAGGAGCATCTTGAGGCGGAAGAGCACCCGGGCACGCTCCGGCGCCGGCGTGGCACGCCACGCCGGAAACGCCGCCTTCGCCGCCTGCACGGCGGCGTCCACGTCGGTCGCCGTCGAGAGGGGCACGCGCCCGATCTCCTCTCCGGAGGCCGGGTTCCTCAAAGGTAGCGAGGCGGTGGCGGCCGACGCCCGCCAGGCCCCGCCGACGTAGTTCTGGATCATCGCTCGATCGATAGGGACGGTGGGGCGCGCAAGGTAGGAACGGAGACGATGCGTCGCCACGGGGTTGCGGGCCGGCCGTCGGTATATAGAATCCTAGGTATACTCGGGAGAGGGAGGTGGAGCGTGGCGGTGCGGCGAGCAGGACGACGGGCGGACCCCGCCGGCGGGTGGACGTGGCGCGGACCGATGCGGGCGGGGGCGCTCGCGCTGCGCCTCGCGGCGCCGGGTGGAGACGCCGCCGCGCAGACCGGCAGCGAGCTCGACTTCTTCATCGGCGAGTGGGACCTCACCTCCGTGGACTCGGCCGGCAACGTGGTGGGCCGTTCCCGGACCAGCGCGCGCTGGATCCTCGACGGGACCACGATCCAGGACGACTTCTACGGGCTGGACCCGACCGGAGCCGTCATCTTCCGCGGAACGAGCCTTCGCACCTTCGTCCCGTCGACCCGACAGTGGGTCGTGCACTGGGCCATGGCCAACCAGCCCGGCTACACCTACATCGACGCGCGCTGGATCGACGGAGAGCTCGTCGGCGACGGCCGGGGCTTCGACGCCGGCGGCGACTTCGTGGAGCGCTATCGCTACTACGGCATCACGCCGACGAGCTACTCCTTCGAGCTCGCCCGCTCGTACGACGGCGGTACGAGCTGGACGGCGTACCCGGAGATCAGGGCGCTGAAGCGCTGAAGGTCCGCTACATGCGCGGACTCGCCGACGAGCTCCGCACCGCGGGGCTGCACTCGGGCCACGATCCCGGCTGACCGCCCCGACCGGCGATCACGCTGCGTCGGGTCCGGTCCACGAACTCGGGGTCCTCCGCCGAGAGGTAGACGAGCGACGCCGTGAGGACCGCGTTGTTCCTGAGATCGTCCCAGATCAGCTTGTCGTAGGTGTCCCGGTGCGTGTGCCACGTGTGCGAGCCGTAGTCCCACGAGAGCGCGCCGAGGCTGAAGCCCGGAGCGCCCCAGCACACGAAAGAGGCGTAGTCCGAACCGCCTCCGCCGGGATTGCCGGGAAGGTCGAGCTCGACGTGCTGTGCCACCTCGGCCGGAACCCGGGACATCCAACGCGCGATCGACGGCACCGCGCCCACGAGGCCCTGCGCCGAGAGTCGGACGATCCGGCCCGTCCCGTTGTCCTGGTTCCAGAGCGCCTGGAGTCCCTCGACGACCTCGGGGTGGTCCTCGGTGAAGGCGCGCGAGCCGTTGAGACCCTGCTCCTCTCCGTTCCACAGCCCGATGAGGATCGTGCGCTTCGGGTTGGGATAGGCGGCCCGCAGGATCCGCATCGTCTCCAGCATGAGCACGGAGCCCGACGCGTTGTCCGTGGCGCCCGATCCACCCTCCCACGAGTCGAAGTGCGCCGAGAGCATGACGTACTGGTCCGGCCACTCGGTTCCGGGGATCTCGCCGATGACGTTGAAGACCGGCACCTCGCCCCGGTTCTCGGCCTCGGCCGTGAGGCGCACCACGGGCTCCTGACCGTTGGCGGCCAGGCGGTAGACGAGCCCGTAGTCCTCGCAGCCGAGCTCGAAGGTGGGCGTCTCGCGGTTGTACGCGTTGAAGACCCGGGTCGTCCCGTACGACCCCGGCCACTGGGAGGTGATGATCCCCGCCGCGCCCGCCTCCTCGAGCTGCGCGTGCAGATCACGACCGCGCGGATCGCTCGAGCCGGTGCTGGCCAGGCTCTGCTGCCAGCGGCGCTCCGCGGCCGCGCGCTCCGCCGCCATGCGCTCCGCCGAGCCCGGCATGGCGAACTCGTCCCACTGGTCGTCGGTACGGCAGGTGGGCTCGGGGAAGGAGAGCATGACCCACCGGCCCGCGACCGTGCCGAGGAACGCCCGCCAGTCGGCCGGGGAGTCGATCTGCGGCAGATAGGCGACACCACCCTCGACAGGGTGCCCCCCCGTCCCCGGGCTCCACGCCAGGATCCGACCCTCGAGCGACCTCACCCGCGGGGAGACGAGGTCGACGTGGCTGGGACCGCGGTCCCACCCCTCCCACGTCCCGTACTGCTCCAGGCGGGCCTCGATCCCCCACCCGCGGAGCGTCTCGACCGCCCACTCCTGCGCACGCTCGCTCTGGGGTGACCCCGTCAGGCGCGGTCCGATCCGGTCCAGCAGGACCTGGGAGAGCTCCGGGAAGCGCGAGTGGTTCATGCCCTCATCCCAGATCCGCTGCAGCACCGGATCCGCGTCGGCGAGCCGCTGGGCGGAGGCCGTGCCGGGGACGGTGCCGAGGAGCGCCACGGCGAGCGCCGGAACGAGGAGCCGGAAGCCGGAGATGGGTCGCGTCATGGTGTCTGGAGCGGAAGGTGGACGACGTGTGGGCTCAGGAGCCCTCGAGGCCCCTGTTGGCGGCCTCGATGATCTCGCGCAGGCGCTCGTGCGGCAACGCCGGCACGGTGTACCCGTTGATACCGGTCAGCGTCTCGGCCGCCAGCATGGCATTGAGGATGGCTTCCTCGGTTGCATGCACTGAGGCCGAGATGAACGGATTGAGGCGGTCATTGGGCAGCATCTCGAGAGCGACGCGCTCCGCGCGTTCGGCCGCGGCTGCCCGATTGGCCGTCGAGAAGCCGATGAAGATGTCTCCCGACCCGTTGTACCCCATCCCGCCGATGCGGGCCAGACCCAGCGACGTGCGCACGACGAGCCGCTCGATCTGGTTCGGCAGCAACGGGGCGTCGGTGGCGAGGACGATGATGATGGAGCCCGCGCCCTCCGGGATCGGCGGGAGGTGGCCGCCGGCGTCGCGGGCCGCCCCTTCCGGTCCGTCGGAAACACCGGGGCACCAGGGGACACCGGAGCGGCGGGCCTCCGCGGACACCGAAGGATCCGCGTAGCAGGCCGTCGGCTCCTCCATGAGCGGACCCACCGGGACGCCGGCCACGCGGAGATCGCGGCGCGCCCCCTGGTTGCACTGCACCAGGACACCGACGGTATGCTCGCCGACACGGCGCGACGCCGAGCCGATGCCGCCCTTGAAGCCGTGGCAGCGCATGCCCGTGCCGCCGCCGACCGCACCCTGTGCGACGGGACCGCCCCGGGCTCCCTCGAGCGCGGAGAAGACGTGCTCGGGCTTCACGTGGAAGCCGTTGATGTCGTTCAGGCTCCCGTCGTACGTCTCCGCCACGACCGGCAGGGCCCAGAGGAACGAGGGATCACGCCGCTTCATCCAGTCGATCACCGCGTCGCGAACGACGCCCACCGAATGCGTGTTCGTGATGAGGATCGGGCTCTCGAGGATCCCCGAGTGCTCGATCCACGTCGTGCCGGTCATCTCGCCGTTGCCGTTGAGGCTGAACCATGCGGCGAAGGTCGAGTCCCCGGCCTCCCGCCCGCGGGGCAGGATCGCGGTCACACCGGTGCGCACCGGCCCCTCCCCGACCACGAGCTCCCCCTCGCCGCGGATCAGCGTCGTGTGGCCGACCTCCACGCCGGCCACGTCGGTGATGGCGTTGAGGGGGCCCGGCTCGCCCTCCAGCCGGATCCCCAGCGCACGGGCGTCGGGGACCAGCTGGGCGGCAACCCGGGTCGCGGGCGCCGCGGAGGCGAGCACCACGACTGCCGCGACGGCGAGCGCCGGTACGCTCGGACGGGTGCATGGGCCGGAGCGCCGCACCGAGGAGGCGGGGCGCCGGCGGGAGGCGTCCGGAACCCGCGCCGGCCGTCTCACAGCCCCGCGAGCTTCTTGACCCGGTCGAACTCCGACTTCTTCACCGACTGCACCGAGAGCCGTCCGTACCTCACGAGCTCCATGTCGGCGAGCTTCGGGTCGTCCTTGACGGTCTGGAGGCTCAGCGGCTCGTCGACGTCGTCGATCTTCGAGACGAACTCGATGTCCACCATGAACCACCGGGGGTCGTCCGGATCCGACTTCGGATCGTGGTAGTGATGCTCGGGGTCGAAGGCGTGGTGGTCCGGGTACGCCTCGCGGCGGACGCGCGCGATCCCCACGACACCGGGCGGCTTGGCGTTGGAGTGGTAGTAAAGGACCTCGTCCCCGATCTCCATGGCCTTCATGTTGTTTCGGGCCTTGTAGTTGCGAACGCCCTCCCAGCAGGTGGACCCGTCACGCTCCAGATCTTCGATGGAGTAGACGTCGGGTTCGGACTTCATGAGCCAGTACTGCTTCGCCATGGCCTTTCGGGGCTGGGGTCGCGGGATCGCGGACGCCCATTATGGGGGGGGCGCTCCGGGGCCGCGAGCCGCTCCGGGGAAGAAAACGCGCACCACCTCCGTCCCACTTCCCGACGCTGCACTTCACGAACCCGAGCGGGGAGAGGACATGAGGGGAACGGCAATGCTGGTGGGTGCGCTGGCCGTGCTGGGCGCGGGAGCCGCGCCGGCGGACGCACAGACGAAGCTCGACCGCGATCGGGAGATCCGGCTCGCGATGAGCGCGGGACCTCCGGCCATCTCCCGGGACGCGGACGTATGGGTCTTCGGCCCCCGCGGCTTCGAGAAGGCGATCGAGGGCTCCAACGGCTACGGCTGCATGGTCATCCGGAGCGCGAACGACCCGGAGCTGCTGGCCCCGCACTGCTTCAGCCCCGACGCCGTGGAGACCGTCGTGCCGGGCAAGCTCGCCGAGGCGCGGCTCATCGCGGAAGGCAAGAGCGGTGAGGAGGTCGAAGCGACGCTCCTCGCGGCTTTCGACGACGGGACGCTCCCCCTTCCCTCGGGGGATGCGCACGCGTACATGATGTCGAGCGGGCAGCGCCTCGGTGCGGCCGGGCAGTGGAAGCCCCATTTCATGATCTACCGTCCGTTCGCGACCAACGACGGGTTGGCGGGCTCGATCGACGACCCCCGCTTCCCCTTCGTGGGACCCGAGATCGGCCATCCGCACTCGACGATGGTGATCGTCATGACCGACTTCGTGGACCCCGAGGAGATCGTCCTGCCCTCCGGGCGCTGAGGGACGCGCCGGCGTGGAGGAGCTGATCGGGCGGGCGGTGCACGGCGACGCCGGGGCGATCGACGCCCTGGTGGCCGCGCACCGTCCGCGCGCCCGTCGCACGGCGCTCGGGATCCTCGGCGACCCCGACGCCGCCGAGGACGTGGCCCAGGAGGCGATGATCCGGCTGCAGGGTGCGCTCGCGGGATTTCGCGGCGAGGCCGAGCTCGGGACCTGGCTGCACCGGATCGTGCTCAACCTGACCTACGATCACCTGCGGCGGCAGCGGCGGGAGCGAGCCGGCGTGCCGCTGGCATCGGTCGGAAACCGGGCCGACCCCCGTGCGCCCGACCCCCACGCCGCGGTCGACGGAGCACGTGCGCGCGCGGCCCTCCGGGCGGCGCTGGCCCGTCTGCCCGACGACCAGAGAGAGGTCCTCTCCCTTCGGTTCCTGACCGGGCTCTCGTACGCGGAGATCGCCCGCGTGACCGGGGTCGCCGAAGGTACGGTCGCGTCCCGCATCTACCGGGCGCTTCAGCGCCTCGGCAGTGAAGTCGAAGCCAAACACCTGGAGATCGTTCGATGACACGCCCGACCGAGGACCGGATCCTCGCCTTCCTCGACGGCACCGCGACCCCGGAGGTTCGGGAGTCGGTTCTGGCCTGGGTCGAGGCCGCACCGGCCAACGCCGCCGAGATCCGGCGGGCGGCGGCGGGGTTCGAGGCGATCGGGGCGCTCTCCGACGCGCTGGACCCCGCATCCGCCGAGACGTCGGCCGGCGAACCGACCGGCACCCGGGGCTCGGCCGGCCGGAGGGTGCCCGCCTGGTGGATCCCGGCCGCGATGGCCGCGTCCGTGGCGCTCACGGTTCCCGCCACGCTCGGCGTGGCCGGGGGCGTGGCCTGGGCGGTGACGGTGCGCGTGACGATCAGGGGGGTCCGCGCCGTCTCGCCGCGCGCGGTCTCCGGGGCCGCGCGCATGGCCGGGAGGTCGTTGCCCTGCAGCGACTCCACGTGCCAGCCCTGGGCCCGGAAGCGGGCCGGCACGTCCTCGCTGAAGGCGAGGGTGGTGGGGCCGTCGATGGTGATGCGGTTGTCGTCGTAGCGGAAGACGAGGTTGCCGAGGCCCAGGTGCCCCGCCAGGGAGCACGCCTCGCTGGCGATGCCCTCAATCAGGT
>CALJLC010000330.1 GCA_937982605.1 uncultured Gemmatimonadales bacterium
TGAGCGAGGCGAGCTTCGCCGGGTACCGGCGGGCGCGGCCCTTCGTGTCCCCGTCGTTTCGCCGGCTCGCCGCCGTCGGCGCCCAGACGGAAGACTACGCGAAGCGCTTCTCCGCCCTCGGTGTGCCCGCGGAGCGGATCCGGGTGGCGGACTCGCTCAAGTGGGAAGTGGCGCTCCCGGCCGCGGTGCACGCCGACGCCGAGCGGCTCGCCGCGGAGATGGGCGTCGACCGGAACCGTCCGCTCGTCGTGGCGGTCTCGACCGGGCCGGGCGAGGAGCGCGCGCTCGTGGAGGGCCGCCCCGAGTCCGTCCAGCTCATGGTCGTGCCCCGCAAGCCCGAACGCTTCGAGGAGGTGGCCGCGCTCGGTCCCTGGGTGCGTCGGTCGACGGGACCGGGTGGTGGCTCGGCGGCGAACGGAGAAGGCGAGCCCGCCGACCTCTTCCTCGTCGACACGATGGGCGAGGCCGAGGCGGCCACCGCGCTCGGGGACGTCGTCGTGCTGGGCCGGTCGTGGAACGGCCTGGGAGGGTCGAATCCGGTCCCGCCCGCCATGCTCGGTCGGCCCGCCGTGATCGGTCCCGACCATCAGAACTTCGGGGAGATGGTCGACGCGCTGGTGGGGGCCGGGGCGCTCGCGGTGGCGTCCGACCCGTGGAGCGACGTGGTGCCGCTCCTCAGCGATCCCGACGCGGCGGCGCGCATGTCCGCCGCCGGCCCGGCGGCGGTGCGCGCCCACGCCGGCGCGACCGACCGGAACGTGGCGCTGGTCCGTGACGCCCTCGAGGCCGCCCGCGAGAGAAAAAGCTCCGAGGAACAGCGCCTTCGGCGCTAGGTTACTACCCGAGCCACCACGATCTCCCGGACGGCCCCCGGCCGCCGCGCAGGAGCTGCGCTTCCGTGATCTACGTCTGCATCCCGACGCACAACGAGGCCCGCACGATCGGCGTCCTCCTCTGGAAGACGCGGAACGTCATGGGCGAGTTCGGTCGCGACTACCGGATCGTGGTGCACGACGACGCGTCGGACGACGACACGCAGGAGGTGCTCCAGCGGTACCGGCGCGCCCTCCCGCTCACGATCCTCCGCTCGGAGCGCAGGGTCGGCTACGGGGCTTCGGTCGAGAAGCTGCTCCGCTGGGTGGTGGAGGAGGCCCCCTACCCGAAGCGGGACTGCGCGGTCGTGCTGCAGGGTGACTTCACCGAGTCGCCGGCGCACATCGTCTCCCTCGTGAAGGTGCTGGAGGGAGGGGCCGACATCGTGGCGGGGGCCGCCGAGGCCAGCGTCGGGGAGCCGCCCCGGGGCACGCGCGCCGCGCGCTGGGCGGCCTCGACGTTCCGGCGGCGACTGCTGAGCGGCGCGCCCGTCTCCGACCCCCTCGCGGGGTTACGGGTATACCGCGTCATCGTGCTCAAGAAGGCGTTCCGCGACCGACCCGAGAGCGATCGGCTGATCCGCTCCGACGGGTGGGCCGCGAACGTCGAGATCCTCGGCCGGCTGGTGCCGCACGCGCGGCGCATCGCCGAGGTGCCCTACGACTACCGATACGACCTCCGGGCGCGGCCGTCGCGGTTCAGGCCGTGGCACACCGTGCTCGGACTCGTGAAGCTTCCGGGCTCCCTCTGGGGCGCGCCCGGTCAGGAGGCCGCATGAACCGACGACCGATGGCGCTGATGATCGCCGGGGTCGCGCTGGCGGGGATGGCTCCCGTCGACGGTGTGGCGCAGGACGACCCGGTCCGCGACATGAAGATCGACTCGCTCAAGCAGGCCTTCCCGCCGGTCCGCGAGGTGGTGACGCTCAGCGAAGCCGACGTGCCCGTCGACCCCTTCGCGGCGCGCGCGCCGTTCGGGCCGGGCGAGCGGCTCACGTACAAGGTGAAGGTCGGCATCTTCAACGTCGGTGAGGGCTACATGTCCGTCGTCGGACTCGGCGAGCACGACGAGAACCCGGTCTACCGGATCCAGATGGAGCTCCAGGGCGGCCTGGGTCCCGCCAAGGTCGACGACACCTACCAGTCGTGGTTCGACGTGACGTCGCTGCAGACGTGGCGGTACGTCCGCGACATCGACGAGGTCGGCTACCAGAGCTACCGACACTGGGAGTTCTTCCCGGAGCGCATGACGTGGGAGCGCCAGGACGTGGAGGAGGTCGGCGACCTGGGGACGGCCCTTCCCATCGACGAGATCGCCTTCATCTACTTCGTGCGCACGCTCCCCCTCGAAGTCGGCAAGTCGTACACCTTCAACCGGTACTTCAAGGAGGACGGCAACCCGGTCACGGTGCGCGTGCTCCGCAAGGACCGGCGGGAGACCGAGGGCGTGTGGTACAACACCATCGTGCTCCAGCCCGAGATCCGCACGGACGGGCTCTTCGGCGAAGGCGGGCAGGCGGAGATCCACCTGACCGACGACGAGCGCCGCATCCCGGTGTACGTGAAGTCCGACATCCCGAAGTTCCCGGGCTCGCTCACGCTGCACCTCCGCTCGGTCCAGGAGGGCTACCCGCTCCACCCCGAGTCGCGCCGGCAGGCGCTCGAGGGCCGCGAGCGGCGGGCGCAGACCGCGGAGAACGGCGGCAACTGAGGCGATTGCTGCCCTCCGGTCCGCTGCGGGTCGCTACGCCGTGAAGTTCTCGTGGAGCAAGCTCCGCGTCCGGTCGGTATGGCTCATCGCGATTCCGTTCTTCTGGTTCGCGACGCCGACGCGCGGCCTCCTCGCGGCCGGTGCCGCGCTGTCGCTCGCCGGCCTCTGGCTGCGGGGCTGGGCCGCGGGCACGATCCACAAGAACGACTTCCTCACGACGACCGGGCCTTACGCCCGGACGCGCAACCCGCTCTACCTCGGCAGCTTCCTCATCGGCTGCGGGGTCACGCTCGCCGGTGGCCACTGGCTCTGGCCGCTCGTCTTCGGCGTCTTCTTCCTCGTCGTGTACCGCCGCACGATCGCCAAGGAGACGCGCTACCTCTCGGAGCGCTTCCCTGACGCGTACGCGCGCTACGCGGCGGCCGTGCCGATCTTCCTGCCGCGGATCACCGCCTGGCGCGCCGAGGGTGCGGCCACCGGCCCGTCGGGCTTCGGCTGGCCGCAGTACCGGCACAACCGGGAGTGGGAGGCCGCCCTCGGCGTGCTCGCGGCGTTCGGCCTACTCGCCCTCAAGATCGCCACGGCGTAGCGCCGCCATCGACGCACGGGTCGCCTCGGCCAGGAAGCCCTCCACCGCGCCCGTGCGCTCCGGCCCGGGGAGCGCCAGCAGCGTCCCGGCTTCCAGCACCGCACCCGTCCACCCCTCCGTGTGCCAGGCCCCGATCCCGATCGTCGGGAGATGCGCCTCGGACGGGTACGGCCACGGCGTGACGTACCAGTACCACCGGTCGTAGTCGTCCCCGCCCGGCGCCAGACCGACGCCGACCGTGCTCGTCGCGGAGCCGTCGGCGTCCCGCGAGAGCGTCACGAGCGAGGCGATGTCGAAGTGGTGCGGCCAGCACCGGACCACCGAGGCTCCGGCGATGGCGTCGGCCCCTCAGCCAGTCAAGGGCGCGGCGCGCACGCAGAGCACAGCGGAGGCAGCGAGCCCCTCGGCCGGCCGTTCCGGAAACGGCGCACCGTCCCCGACCGGATGAGCGGGGATCTCGTATGCCGGCTTCTGCTTGAAACGAAAAGGACCACCGCGGTAC
>CALJLC010000331.1 GCA_937982605.1 uncultured Gemmatimonadales bacterium
GGCGCTGCCCAGCGCGTCGACGCTGCCCGCGGTGAAGTCGTACGCGGCCGCGCCGAAGTAGCGGTCGCGCAGCTCGACGAAACGCGCCCACGCCGCCTCGCCGCCTTCGCTGCGATACCGCTCGTCGACGGCCTCGGCCAGCGTCTGCGGGCGGGGTTTTCCGTTGTGGCAGGTGTGACACCACATGTTGACCCGCTCGGCGCCCGACGGCTCGATCTCGTCGAGCTGGTCGTTCACGAGGCCCAGCATCCGGTACATCGCGCGGGCGCGATCCTTGTTCGGGTTCGCGTCGGAGACGAAGTCGAACGTCGAGAGGGGCTGGCCCTCTTCGCCGACGTGGCAGTGCGAGCAGCGCACGCCGAGCGCCGAGGTGAAGCCGCGCATCACGGCGGAGAGCCGCTCCGGCGGAAAGTCGGCCGGGAGCTCCGTCAGGTTCTCCGCCCGCTCGGGCCACGTCCACTGCTGCCCTTCGAGCGCAGCCGGGCCGGCTCCGGCCAGAAGGACCACCGCGCCCGCCATCGTCATCCCGCTCCGTCTCCTCATCGTCCCCTCCCTGCTCGGCTCCCCGACCGCGACCGCCTGCCGCGCCCGACGTCCGAAGATACGCGGGGCTCCCCACGGTCTGTCGAGGCTTGTAGATCCATAGTTATTTATATAGACTATCTCTTATGTACGGAGGAGCCCCCGATGTCGACGCGGCCTTCGCTGCGCTCGCCCACCCCGTCCGTCGCGAGATCCTGACCCGACTCGCGCGGGGTGAAGCGACGGTCAATGAGCTCGTCGAGCCGTTCGACCTCACGCAGCCCGCCATCTCGCACCACCTGCGCGTGCTCGAAGACGCCGGGCTGATCGCCCGGCGGGTCGACGGCACACGCCGCCCGTGCCGGCTCTCGCCCGACGGCGTGACCACCGTGAACCGCTGGCTCGAGATGCTCCGCACCGCGTACGAAGCCAACTACCGACGCCTGGACGCGCTCCTCGCCACGGGAAGCGCCGCTCCGGCCTCGGATCCACCCGAGCCGACCGAGGACCGATGAGCGAGCTGACCCTGACCACCGAAGGCGACCGTCACATCGTGGTGACCCGACGCTTCGCGGCACCGCCCGAGGCCGTCTACCGCGCACACGTCGAGCCCGAGCTGATCCAGCAGTGGATGCTCGGTCCGGAGGGGTGGACGATGCCCGTGTGCATCTGCGACCCGCGGCCCGGTGGCCGGATTCGATACGAGTGGTCCAGAGGCGACGGCGGGGGCTTTCACCTCACCGGCGAGTGGATCGAGCTCGAGCCGTTCCGGAGGCTCGTGCACGTCGAGCGCATGCACCTGCCGGACCCCACGCCCGACAACCGCATCGAGACCACGTTCGAGCCCGACGGGGCCGGGACGCTGCTGACCGCCAGGATGGAGGTGCCGGACGCGGAGACCCGGGCCGCGATGCTCGGCTCGGGCATGCAGCAGGGGATGGAAGCGAGCTACGTCCGACTCGAGGCGATGACCGCGTCGGGGTAAGCGGACCGGGCGTCACCCGACCGCACCTTCCGCGTCACGCCACGGGCTCGACGGAGTCCAGCCGGTCGAGCCGCACTTCGGGGCCCGCCTCGAGGCGAACGTACTCCGCACCGTCGCGGGCGTAGACGTCCACCAGCCGGGAGACGACCTCGAGCGCCCGCCCGTCCGCGTGGGTGAATCGAACCGTGCACGGAATCCGCCGCACCACGGACGCCTCGAGGACGTCGTGCACGGCGCAGGCGATCGGTCGGTACTCGCGGTCTCGGGGCATGCCGGAAACGTCCGCGTGACGGCGCTCCGGGTCAACGCGCGCGGGCTGCCCGGCGTGTCCGGAAATGGACTACACGCCGGGGCGCCCTAATTCCGACATACACGTCCGAATTGGTCGGCGATACTGCATCCGGAAGGCAACACGCCACTCCGGAACAGGAGGCACGACCATGTCCCGATTCGCTACGCAACGCCTCGCTACGCTGACGCTCGGTCTCCTCCTCGCGGCGTGCACCGCCGCCGAGACCGCCGACGCTCCGGACGACGCCTTCGACGCCGCCTCGAACCGGGGGCAGGCGTTCATTGCCGACGCGAGCGCGGAGCCCAACATCCTGGCCATCGCGCTCGGATCCCCGGACCACTCGACGCTCGTGGCCGCGGTCCAGGCCGCGGAGCTCGAGAACGTGCTCGTCAACGCGGGTCCCCTCACGGTCTTCGCGCCGACGAACGCGGCCTTCGACGCCTTACCCGCAGGCGCGCTCGACGACCTGCTCCGCCCCGAGAACAAGCAGACGCTCTACAACGTCGTCACGTCCCATGCGAGCCCGGGCAAGTTCACGCTCGAGCTGCTGAAGGACGGCATGCAGCTCTATCAGGCGACCGGGCACTACGTCGACGTCGAGGTCAAGGACGACGGCACCTACGTCAACGGGGCGAAGATCCTCGCCACAGTGCCCGCCACGAACGGCGTCGTGCACGTGGTCGACCAGGTCTTCCTCCTGGCGCTGAACTGAGGGTCGTCCCGTGCTCTCGCGAAGCGGACTCTACGCGCTGCAGGCCGCGCTGCACCTGGCACGGCAGCCCGGAGACGAGCCCGTGTCCGCCGCCCGCATGGCCGAGGCGCTCGAGCTCCCGCCCGGCTACCTGGCCAAGGTGCTTCGCCGTCTCGGCAGCGAAGGGGTCCTCGAGGCGACGCGCGGCGCCCGCGGAGGCTACCGGCTGACGCGAGGATCCGACGAGGTCACGGTGGCCGACGTCGTGCGCGCCTTCGAAGAGGTGACGCTGCCCAAGGTCTGCCTCCTCGGCGGGTGCTGCGACCCGGCCGACCCCTGCACCGCCCACCTGCGACGCCTCGAGTGGAACGCGGCCCGGGACGGGATCCTGGCCGCGACCACGCTGGCCGAGCTGCTCCCCTCCGGCGTCGGCGCCACCGACGTGGGTCGGCTGCTCACCATCCCAACCTGAAACCCGAGAGGTATCGATATGTCTGCCCGTCTGGCCCTCGCAGCCCTCACCGCCTCGACGCTGATCGTCGCCTGCGGCGGCTCGGAGCCCGCCGCGGAGGCCGCGGCGCCCCGGTCGGCCCAGCCGGCCACCCCGGCCGCCGCGCCCCTCACCGAAGTCGAGCTGGAGCAGGGCATCGGCCCCATCCGCGATCTGCAGCTGGGCCCGATCGATGCCGAGCTCGCGAGCGCCGGCGAACAGGCCTTCACGCTCAAGTGCTCGGCGTGTCACAAGATCGAGGAGCGCTACGTGGCGCCGCCGCTCGGCGAGGTGCTCAGCCACCGCCGGCCGGAGTTCGTGATGAACATGATCCTGAACGCCACGGAGATGGTCCAGCGCCACCCGGAAGTGCAGAAGCTGCTGGCCGAGTACTACACGCCGATGACCGTCCAGGTCACCGAGGAGTCCGAGGCTCGGGCGATCCTCGAGTACCTGCGGTCCGTCCAGATCACCCCGTAGTCCACACCCGCCCGCACCGCTGATCGGTGCGGCATCACGCATGGAGCACACCATGAACCGCAAGCCAAACCGAGGCCTGGCGCTGGCAGGAGCCGCCGTGGTGGCGGCCACCCTCGGCGTCCACGCCTGCCAGTCGGGCAGCAGCGGCGGAGTCGGTGCCGGCAGCATGGTCGCCGCGGCCGAAGCCGTCTACGTGCCGCCCGGAGAGTACGACGAGTTCTACGCCTTCATGTCCGGGGGCTTCAGCGGCAACCTCACCGTCATGGGCCTGCCCTCCGGCCGACTCCTCCGCACGGTGCCCGTCTTCTCCCAGTATCCGGAGAACGGCTGGGGCTACTCCGAAGAGACGCTGCCGATGCTCGAGACGTCGCACGGCTTCGTTCCGTGGGACGACGCGCACCATCCCGAGCTGTCGATGACCGACGGCGTGCCGGACGGCCGCTGGATCTTCATCAACGGCAACAACACTCCGCGTGTGGCGCGGATCGACCTCAACACCTTCGAGACCACGGAGATCCTCGAGATCCCGAACTCGGCGGGTAACCACGGGTCGCCCTTCATCACCCCCAACTCCGACTACCTCGTGGCGTCGACGCGCTTCAGCGTGCCGATCCCCAACCGCGACATGTCGATCGAGGAGTACAGGGGCAACTTCAAGGGCACGCTGTCCTTCGTGCGGGCCAACGAGCCGGGCAACATGGACGTCGCGTTCCAGATCCTCATGCCCGGCTACGACTACGATCTGGCCCACGCGGGCAAGGGCCCCTCGGACGGGTGGATGTTCTTCACCTCGTACAACTCCGAGGAGGAGCACACTCTGCTCGAGATCAACGCGTCCCGTAAGGACAAGGACTTCGTGGCCGCCGTGAACTACCGGCGCGCCGAGCAGTGCGTGTCCGAGGGGGTCGGCCGCACGATGCCCGCGCGCTACACGCACAACCACATGGATGAAGCGACGCACTCCGCGGTCTCCGAGATGAAGACCGAGGTCTACGTCATCGAGCCGAGCGACTGCTCCGAGCTCGTCTACTTCCTGCCGACGCCGAAGTCGCCGCACGGCGTCGACGTCGATCCGACCGGCCAGTACATCGTCGCCGGCGGCAAGCTCGCCACCGTGATCCCGGTGCACTCGTTCGAGCGCATGCTGGCCGCGATCGAAGCCGAGGACTACGAGGACGTCATCGACGACATCCCCGTGCTCACCTACGAGTCGGTCATCGCGGGCGAGGTGGCCAACGCCGGCCTCGGGCCGCTGCACACGGAGTTCGACGGGCGCGGCTACGCCTACACGACCGCCTTCATCAGCTCCGAGATCGTGAAGTGGGAGATCGGAACGTGGCAGGTCGTCGACCGGATCCCGGTCTACTACTCGGTGGGCCACCTCATGATTCCGGGCGGCGACTCGCGCGAGCCGTGGGGCAAGTACCTGGTCGCCCTGAACAAGATCACGAAGGACCGCTACCTGCCCACCGGACCCGAGCTGGCGCACTCCGCTCAGCTCATCGACATCAGCGGCGATCAGATGCGGCTCCTGCTCGACTTCCCGACCCAGGGTGAGCCGCACTACGCCCAGGGGATCGCGGCCGAGCTGGTCATGAACGACCAGACCCAGTTCTACGCGCTCTCGGAGAACGAGCACCCGTGGGCCGCCCGCTCCGAGGCCGACACCCGCGTCGTGCGCGACGGCAACCAGGTGCACGTGGTCATGACGTCGATCCGGAGCCACTTCACGCCCGACAACATCGAGGGCTTCCGGGTGGGCGACGAGGTCTACTTCCACGTCACCAACCTCGAGCAGGACTGGGACGTCCCGCACGGCCTCGCGATGATCGGCGCCGAGACCGCCGAGCTGCTCATCATGCCCGGCCAGACGCGGACGCTGAAGTGGGTTCCCGACGCACCGGGGATCTACCCCTTCTACTGCACCGACTTCTGCTCGGCGCTGCACCAGGAGATGCAGGGCTACGCCCGCGTCTCCGCGCCCGGCTCGACGGTGCCGCTGCGCTGGGGCACCGGTGGAAGCTGGAACACGAACTGACGTGACGCGAAGCGGTGGGTCCGCTCCGGCGGGCCCACCCCCGCTCACTCTGGAGGCATAGACATGATGGCGAAGAGAAGCCGGATCCTGATCCTGGTCGCTTCGCTCGCCCTCGGCCTGCTCTACGTCCTGCCGATGTGGACGATCGAGCTCGAGGCGCCGCAGTATCCCGAGGGCATCGGGATGGTCATCCGACTGAACACGATCGAAGGACAGAAGGAGCACGACCTCAAGAACATCAACGGCCTGAACCACTACATCGGGATGAAGCCGATCGAGCCGGACTCGATTCCGGAGCTCCGCATCATGCCGGTCGTGGTGGCCGTCCTGCTCCTGACCGGCATCGGCGTGGCGGTGCTCGGCCGTCGCCGGCTCCTGTACGCGTGGACGCTCGGCTTTCTCGCCGTCTCCCTCGTCGGCCTCGCCGACTTCTGGAAGTGGGAGTACGACTACGGGCACGACCTCGACCCGACGGCGGCCATCCAGGTCCCGGGCATGAGCTATCAGCCGCCGCTCATCGGGTC
>CALJLC010000332.1 GCA_937982605.1 uncultured Gemmatimonadales bacterium
CCGTTCTTCCAGTACATGCGGCGCATCGACTTCGCGAGCGCGCCGTCGTCGCTGGAGGAGATCCCCAACAGCGCCCTGCCGATCACGCACTCGTCGACCTTCCACCGCGTCTCCGCGGACACGGCCGCGTCGGCCCTGGCCGATTCGATCCGCGCGGTGCGGGTGACCTTCCGGTCGACGAACGGGCTGAGCGGGAACAACGAGCGCATCGTCTCGGCCCGACGCCTGATCCACATGCCCAACGCGGGCTTCGAGCTCATGCGCACGTGCGGTGACGAGCCGATCCTGGGCGACACGCTCGGCGCGGTGCCGTTCGACCTCGGCGGCGGAAACTGGGTTTCGCGGCTGACGTGGAACGCGGCGACCGACGAGACGATGGGTGAGAAGGACGTGGCCCGGTACGTCATCTACAGGCAGGCGGTACCCGTCACCACGGACTGGGGTGACCCGTACGTGAGCATTCCGGCGGGGCTCGCCACCTACCAGTACGACGACAACGCCGTCACCTCGGGAACGATCTACCAGTACGCGATCGCCGCCCAGGACTGCACGCCCCTGCTGTCGACGCTGGAGACGTCGCCGCTCGTGATCATCCCCTGATCGCGACCGCGAGCCGACGCACTGCATGCATAGAAGAAGAAGAGAGGAGACCGACATGAGCTTCGCGCCTGAAACGGGACGAGATCCCCTTCGTCCGGGTACACCCCGGTCCGACGAAGGCGGGTTCGCCCTCATCCTCACCGTCCTGGTGGTGGTGATCGTGGGATCGCTCGTCGCCGCGGCGTCGCTGATCGGCACGAACCACCTCCTGGTCAACAACTACTTCGACCGGCAGTCGCAGCTCACCGCGATCGCGGACGGCGGTATGGAGTGGGCGCGCGCCCGACTCAACGCGGTCGACTCGATCTACCCGGACAGCGGCTACGTCATCCTCGAGAACGGTGTCGCCGTCGACGACGGAACCGGCAATACGGTCCCTGGCGTCCGACGCTGGATCTACGCGGGTCCGAGCGGTGTGACGACCGGTCAGTACGGCGTCTTCGGCTCGATCGTGGCCGTGGTCGAGGACGCCGGCGGGGGGCGGGTGATCCGCCGCTCGCAGGTCTATCAGGAGAGCTTCTCGAAGTACGCCTACTTCACCGACTTCGAGCCCTCGTACATCCGCTTCGGCTGCCGGGACCAGCTCTTCGGGCCGGTGCACAGCAACTCGCCGATCCGGCTCTACTCCCCGTGCGGCGCCGACTCGGCCACCTTCCACGGTCCGCTCACCACGGGCGAGGACGTGCAGGTGCCGGGCTACGGCAGCTTCCGTCAGGGCTTCGTGGAGTTCGTCACCGACATTCCCCTGCCGGCCACGGCCGAGCTCGCCAAGCTCGAGGTGCAGGCCGCGCTGGGCAGCACCTCCTTCAGCGGGGACAACAACGGCGGCTCGGGTGAGGCCACGACCCGGATCGAGTTCGTCGCGATCGACCTCAACGGGGACGGCGACCGTTCGGACGACAACGAGGGCTTCATCCGGGTCTACCAGTCCAACAACTCCGACTGGGTGACCGGGACGGGCAACGAGGAATCGTCGGATCAGTGCGGCGACTACCACAGCGGGGTCTTCTACACGACGAACCAGGCGCACCCGGGCGGGCACTCGTCCCAGGCCGCGCTGAAGACGGGGACCGCGGTGTGCTATCTCGGTGGGGCGGACGAGATCGCGGGGACCTTCCGGGCCACCACCGACGGCTACGGGCAGTGGCTCCCGAACCCGAACCCGACGCCGCCGGTGCTCCTGGCGTCGACGCGGGCCGACTCGGCGTACCTCTTCCCGATCAGCCGCGCGCTGAACCCGAACTTCAAGGGCGTCATCCACGTCGACGGCAAGGTCGTCGTCAGCGGGACGATCCGCGGGCGGGTCACGATCGCCTCGACGAGCGACATCATCTTCGGTGACGACATCACCTACGTGACGGACCCGAGCGCCGGGACGTGCGTCGACATCGCCGGGTACTTCGCCGGGGACGACGTGATCGTGGCGGACAACTTCATCAACGCGCCCCGCTACGTGGCCGGCTCGGGGCCGGACAAGTACTTCACGCTCGATGACACCAAGGACGAGTTCTTCCACGGCACCGTGCTCGCGCTCGACATCTTCACGGTGCAGAACTACAACTCGGGCTCGGACGACGAGGAGGACTGCGAAGGCGCGGACAACGGGCGAGGCTGTCTCTACCTGACGGGCGGCATCATCCAGAGGCAGCGTGGCGCGGTCGGTCTGACGAGCGGACAGGGCTACGTGAAGCGGTACGCGTACGACGCGTGCGGCGCCACCGCCCCGCCGCCGTACTTCCCGACCACGGGGATCTTCGCGAAGGGTCAGTACTATCAGGTGGATCCGTCGGGCTTCAACATCGACAACTACTTCGCCCTCATCACTCCCTAGGAGCGCGGATTGACCCTCTCGCTCGCCGCTCGGACCCCGAGCACCCTGCGGGCCGGGCTCGCAGCCTTCGCGGTTGCGGCCTGGCCCGCGCTCGTTTCGGCGCAGACCCCCTCCCCCGACGTCCAGATCGCCCAGGCGGTCCAGGCGGCTCCGGCCGCGCACCGCGCGGGGGCGACCGTGCTCGGCTTCGCGGCCGACGGGTCGATGACCACGCTGCGCGAGGGATCCAACGAGCTCGTCTGCCTCGCCGACGACCCCACCCGTGAAGGGTGGAGCGTCGCCTGCTACCACGAGTCGCTGGAGCCGTTCATGGCCCGCGGGCGGGAGCTCCGCGAGCAGGGCGTCACGGATGCCGGCGAGCTCGCGCGGCGCCGGTGGGCCGAAGCCGACGCCGGCACGCTGGCCATGCCCGAGAAGCCCGCCACGCTCTACGTCATGAACGGGGACGGGTGGGACGCAGCGGCGGGCTCCGTCACGAACCCCTTCCTGCGCTGGGTGATCTACACGCCTTGGGCGACCCCGGAGGACGTGGGCCTCCCGACGGCGCCGACCGGACCGGGGGCACCCTGGCTGATGTTCCCCGGCACCGCGGGCGCGCACATCATGATCACCCCGGCGATTCCCGGAGGCTGAGCTCCGGGTCGCGGCCCGGTCGCGGCCCTCTCCTCTACTCGGGCTCCGCCGGTTCGACCCGGCCTTCGCCGCGGGTGAGATCGGCGATGCGGCGCTCGAGCGCCTCGGCCTCCTCGCGCGGCACCCCGAGGCGGTAGCGAACTTCCGCTCCGAAGGCCTCGTCGAGGATCGGCAGCGCATCCTCGTCGATGAGCCGCTGGAGCGCGTCGACGTCCGGGTAGCCCACGGTGACGTCGAGGGCCACGCGGTCGACCCGCTCCACGGTCGGAAGGCTCTCCAGGGCGCGGACCACTCCGCCCGAGTAGGCTCGGCCGAGGCCGCCCGTGCCCAGCTTGATCCCACCGTACCAGCGCGTGCACACAGCCACGACCTCGCCCACCTCGGCGTGGAGCAGCGCGGTGAGCATGGGGCGGCCCGCGGTGCCGTGAGGTTCGCCGTCGTCGCTCATCCCGATGCGGGTCGTGCTTCCCGGCGGCCCGGCCACGAACGCCCAGCAGTGATGCGTGGCGTCCCGGAACTCCGCCCGGACGGCGCCGACGAAGGCATGCGCCGCCTCGGGGTCGGGTGCGTGCGCCAGCGTCGTCAGGAAGCGGCTTCGCTGGATCGTCTCCTCGACCCGGTGCACCCGGGCCGGAATCGGATAGCGCGAGGCCGACGTCAACCCGCTACGCCCGCAGCGATGCCGGCCGCAGCTCCGCGTCCACCTCCCGACCCAGCCGCTCGCTGATGTCGGCGAGCGCCACGACGTCCTCCAGCGCGGTCCGGAAGTTCACCACGCACATCCGAAGCGCGTAGACGTCTCCGAGCACCGCGTTGGACACGAACGCCTCCCCGCCCCGCTCCATCCGGAGCTGTACCTCGCGGTTCAGGTCGTTCAGCCAGGCCAGGACGTCGGGCTCGTCGGCGCGGGCCGCGAGATCGGGTGGCACGACGCGGTACGTCGTCACGCTGAGCCCGTGCCCGAGCGCCTCCAGAGTGTCCCGGCCCGCCGCGATCCGGTGGAAGCTCCGCGCCAGCTCGATGTCCTGCTCGATCATGCGCGCGTATCCGGCCCGACCGACCTGCCGCAGCTGCAGCCAGACCTTGAGCGCGCGGAAGCCACGGGAGTTCTGGATGCCGTGCTCGAAGAAGTTCTTCCCCGCGCCGTCGAAGTGGTAGTAGTCCGGGCGGTACGAGAAGGCGCCGAGCAGCGCGGTCGGGTCCCGCACGAGCGTGCATCCGGCCTCCAGCGGGGCGTACAGCCACTTGTGCGGATCGAGCGCCACCGAGTCGGCCAGCGCCAGCTCGCGCAGCTCCTCCGGTGCGTTGGACGCCGCCGCCGCGAAGGCCCCGTAGGCGCCGTCGACGTGGAGCCACAGGTCGTGCTCGTCACAAAGCGCGCGGAGCGCACCCAGGTCGTCGACCGCGCCGGTGGCCACCGAGCCACCGGTGCCCACCACGAGGAAGGGGCGCGCGCCGGCGTCCCGGTCCGCCCGCACCGCCTCGCGCAGGCGGTCGATACGGATCCGGCCGCCCTCGTCCGCTTCGATCCACCGGATCGAAGCGGCGCCCAGCCCCGACAGGTCCGCCGCCTTCTGGATCCACGTGTGCGTTCCCGCGGGGGCGTAGACCCGAAGCCCGGTGGCCTCGTCGGCTCGCATGCCGGCCTCGCGCACTTCCCAGCCCGCCCGACTCGCTCGAGCGGCCCAGAACCCGAGCATGTTGGCCACGTTGCCCCCGCTCGTCAGGACGCCGTCCCCCGCGGGGTAGCCGACGAGCTCGGCGATCCAGCGGATGGCCTGGTCCTCGATCTCGCTCGCCATCGGCGAGAGGGTCCAGGCGCCGAGGTTGGGGTTCACCGCGGCCGCCAGCAGGTCTCCGAGGACGCCGATCGGCGCCGCGCCGGCGGTGATGTACCCGAAGAAGCGCGGGTGGCCGTTGTAGAGGGAGTGATCCGCCAGCATCGCGGTCGTCTCACGGAGCAGCTCGGCAGCGTCCGTGCCCTGCTCGGGCAGCCCGGCCCCGGCGTCGAGCCGGGCGCGGACCTGGTCCGGCGTCTCTCCGGGTGTGAGCGGCCCCGTCCGCATCCGCTCCAGGAGCGCGGCGACGTCGTCGACGAGCCGATGTCCCATCTCGGCGAAGTCCGCCGGGTCGAGCTCGATCGGCGTGCGACGGCCCGCGAGGCCGAACGCATCCGCGCCCGCGGTCGGAGCGGCCGGGTCGGTGGCGTCGGGACGGGTCGATGTCATCGTTCGGCTCATGGGGGGTCTCCCGGCTCGAGGGGCCTCGACCGGGAGAACAGGAGCCGCCCGCGCGACGGCTCAGGCCTGATCTACCTCGACGACTGCGCGGCCATCCGGTCGAGGAACTGGCGCTCCGAGGACGAGAGACTGCCGGGTCCGCCCGCCTTCACCTTGTCGAGGAGCCGCTGGACCTCCTCCCGGTTGAGCTCGTGCAGCGACTCCACGGAGATACCCTTCCACCGCGCCATCGCCACGCGCTCGCCCACGAAGCCCGAGGAGGCGTTGCCGTTCGGAGCCAGGCGCCGCTGGAACTCGCGTTTGGCCGCGCCGCGCCGCCACTCCGCCCACTTCAGGAAGAGGAAGCCAACCACCGCGCCGCCGAGATGCGCGAAGTGCGCCACACCTGCCGACGTCCCCGAGATCCCCTGGTAGAGCGACATGACGACGTAGATCGACACGAGCAGCCACGCCTGCACCGGGATCGGGATCGGGAAGAGGAGGATCGTGTCCCGAGGGTAGTAATAGGCGAAGCCGACGAGGACGGCGTAGACCGCTCCCGAGGCCCCGACCATCGGCGCCGCCGTGGCGAAGGCGGTCTGGAAGAGCGCCCCGCCGATCCCGGAGAGGAAGTACAGCCAGAGGAAGTTCCGGCCGCCGATCTTCGCCTCGAGCTTGGGTCCGAAGAAGAAGAGCCCGAGCATGTTGAAGAAGAGGTGGCTGAAGCCGGCGTGCA
>CALJLC010000333.1 GCA_937982605.1 uncultured Gemmatimonadales bacterium
GGCTCGACGAGCTCCCCGAAGAGCTTGTCGATGAGCTTTCCCCGCCCCGCCCCTTCCAGGTCCGGCACCTTCAGGGCCTTCGCCCGCGCCCGGAGCTCGCTCTCGTCCATCTCGTGGACGTCCGCGCCGAGCGCCTCGGAGAGCCCGTCCAGGAGGGGCAGGCGGCGGAACGGAGCCTCGACCGCGATCTCGTCGTCGCCGACACGCAGCGTGCGCGAGCCCACCACCTCGTCGAGCACGTACAGGACCATCCGCTCCACGAGGTCCATCTGGTCCTCGTAGTCGGAGAAGGCCTGGTACCACTCGAGCATCGTGAACTCGGGGTTGTGCACCGGGGACAGGCCTTCGTTGCGGAAGTCCTTCGAGATCTCGTACACCCGGTCGAGCCCGCCGACGATGAGCCGCTTGAGGTAGAGCTCGTCTGCGATGCGCAGATACATCGTCTGGTCCAGCGCGTTGTGCTTCGTCACGAACGGCCGGGCCGACGCGCCGCCGTAGAGCGGCTGCAGGACCGGCGTCTCGACCTCGAGGAAGCCCTCCTCGTCCAGGAAGCGGCGGAGCGCGCTGATGACCCGGCTGCGGGTCCGGAAGACCTCCCGGACCTCGGGGTTCACCGCCAGGTCGGCGTAGCGCTGGCGGTACCGCGCCTCCTGCTCCTGGAAGCCGGAGTGAACCACGCGCTCGCCGGTGTCCGCGTCGGTCTCGACCTTGCCGAAGGGGAGCGGACGGAGCGACTTGGTCAGCAGCGTCCAGCCCTCGACCTGGAGCGTCACCTCGCCGGTGCGCGTGCGGAAGATCGGCCCCTCGGCGCCGAGCCAGTCCCCGAGGTCGAGCAGCCCGAGGTCCTCGAACGACGCGTCCCCGAGGACGTTCTTCTTGAAGTAGAGCTGGATGCGCCCCGCCGCGTCCTCGATGTGCGCGAAGACGCTCCGGCCCATGTCTCGCCACCCCACGATCCGGCCGGCCATGCGGTGGCGCTCGCCGAAGCCGCCCTCGTCGAGGCTTCCGGCTGCTTCCGCCGCCTCGAAGTCGGCGATCGCCTCGGTCGACCGCGCCGTGGGGTCGTAGTTGTAGGCGAACGGCTCGATTCCGCGCGCGCGGATGGCGTCGAGCTTCTCGCGTCGGTGCCGGAGGACCTGGCTCAGCTCCTCCACCCTGGTGTCGGCCATCAGTTGCTCGCCGCCGCCCCCGTCTGCTTGAGATACGCCTCGATGAGGGGATCGAGCTCCCCGTCCATGACCGCGTGCACGTCCGTGATCTTCAGCTCCGTGCGGTGATCGTTCACCATCGTGTACGGCTGGAAGACGTACGAACGGATCTGGCTGCCGAAGTCGATCGCGCTCTTGCCCTTCTCCAGCTCGTCCCTGGCGGCCTCGCGCGCCTCCAGCTCCCGCTGGTAGAGCGCCGCCCGGAGCATCTTCATGGCCGTGCTGCGGTTCTTGTGCTGCGACCGCTCCTGCTGACATGCAACGACGATGCCGGTCGGCTCGTGCGTGATGCGGACGGCGGAGTCCGTCTTGTTCACGTGCTGCCCCCCCGCCCCGGAGGCCCGGTACGTGTCGATGCGGAGATCGGACTCGTCGATCTCGATCTCGATGTCGTCCTCCACGAGCGGATAGACGAAGACGCTGGCGAACGACGTGTGCCGCCTGGCCTGCGCGTCGAACGGGGAGATCCGCACGAGGCGGTGCACGCCGCCCTCGGCCTTGAGGTAGCCGTACGCGCTCTCTCCCTTGATCTCGAGCGTGGCGTTCTTGATGCCGCCTTCCTCGGCCGGCTGCAGGTCGAGGACGTTCACGGAGAAGCCACGACGCTCGGCCCAGCGCGTGTACATCCGCATGAGCATCTCGGCCCAGTCCTGGGACTCGAGGCCGCCCGCCCCGGGGTGGATCGTGACGATCGCCTCCCGGTGGTCGTCTTCGCCCTGGAGCATGGTGCGCACCTCGAGCTCCTCGACCCCACGCTCCAGCGCGTCGAGACCCGCCTCGAGCTCCCCGGAGAGGCCGGCGTCGTCCTCGGCCTCCAGCAGCTCGACGATCGTCTCGAGGTCGCCGGCCCGCTCGTCGAGCTCCTTCCAGGGCTCGACCCAGCCCTTGATGCGGTTGGCCTCGTCGATGACGCCGCGAGCCTTCTCCTGATCGTTCCAGAACTCGGGCGCCGCCATCACCTCGTCGAGGTTGCGGAGCCGTTCCTCGCGCGTGTCGAGGTCAAAGATACCCCCTCAGCTCCCGGAGCTTCTCGCGAAGCTCGCCGAGCTGCTGCTTCTGTTCCTTGTTCATGCTGAGGATCGGCTCTGGTTCGGTGATGACAAAGCGAGAGGGGCCGCCCGACGTGGACGGCCCCTCCGCTCCGTGCCGTGGAAGTATACCGGCGTCGCGGACGGGCTAGAAGACCTTCTCCCCTTTGGCGAGGATGTCGTTCAGCGCCTCGGTCCAGTACCCCCTTCCGGCCCCGTTCGCGAGCTCCTCACCCACCTGCTCGACGAACTCCTTCCACGACTTCTCGATCTCGTCCTCGAAGTCCTGGACGAGCGTGCCCTGGGCCAGCGCCGACTGATGCCGCTCGGCGTTGTACATGATCATGTCCGAGACGAGCACCCGCGCCAGACGCTTCGCCTTGTCGGTCGGATCGCGCTTGCCGAAGGTGAAGCCGGTCACGGCGGGAGCCGCCGGCTCGGCCGGGGCGGCTGGTGCGGCCGGCGCCGGCGGCGCCTCGAACGGGGCAGCCTCCGAGAACGGGTCGGCGGCCGGGGGCGCCGTGTCCATCGCGTTGACCT
>CALJLC010000334.1 GCA_937982605.1 uncultured Gemmatimonadales bacterium
CCTGGAGCTCGTCGAACTGAGGCTGGAGCGCCTCGCACTGCTCGCACCAGGTGGCCCAGAACTCGAGGACCGCGGGACGGCCGGGCTCGACGAAGTCGAGGAGCGCGACCGGGTTGCCGTCCAGATCCTGGAGCTCCGCGTCCGGCCCCACCGTACCGAGCGCGAGCGACACGCCACCCGACTGCGCGTGGGCCGTAGCGGGAAGGAGCGTGAGCCCGAGGGCGAGGAGCAGCGCCGCGACGCCGTACACCGAGGTGCGGAAGGCGACGAGGCGTGATCGGCGAAGGCTCATGCGGTCATCCTAGAGGTTGTAGCCGGCCTGGATGAAGTAGTACTCCGCCATGGCGAACATGATCACGGCGGCCACGCGCTTCACCCAGATCATCCATGAACCCGAACGCGGGAGGATCGCCAGAGTTCCCGAGAAGAGCCCCACACCGATCAGCAGCGCGGTCATCCCCAGGGAGAAGACGAAGAGGTAGACGAAGCCCATCAGTCCGGCCTGCGTCGCCGCGACCCAGGTCAGCACCACGGCGAAGGCCGGCGCCCCGCACGGCGCGGCGACCACGCCGGACATCGCTCCCATGACGAAGACCGCACCGTACGAGCCCCCCTCGGACTGGCTCGCCCGCTCCAGCAGCTTCCTCGGCACCGGCACGGGCAGCACGTCGAGCATGGCGAGGCCGAAGATCAGCAGCAGGTTGCCGATGGCGAAGAGCGCCCACGGATTGGCGCTCACCGTGCCGAAGAGCTGACCGGTCAGCCCGGCGATTGCGCCGAGCGTGGCGTACAGCATGGCGAGCCCGACCGCGTAGGTGAGCGTCAGCCCGACGGTGCGTGCTTTCGGCTGGCCTTCCCGCGCGGTCCCGGCGATGACCGCGCTCGTGATCGGGATCATCGGGTAGACGCACGGCGTCAGGCTGGTAAGCACGCCGGCCCCGAACATCGCGGCCAGCGCCAGCAGGGGGCTGTTCGAGAGCGCCTCGGTCAGGCCGCCGGGCGGCTCGATCTGCAGGAGGGAGAGGATCATCGGGGCTGAAAGTGCGCGTCGCCTTCCGGACCGGCCAACCCCGCCGGGTCACGAGCGGTTCCGTGACCCGTCCGGTCTCGGGAGGCCGCGCGCCCGAAACCGGCCCCGCGGGCGCCGCGTAGGGACCGTCGACGCCGTCCCCCGGACCCGGACCCCCGCATGGATTACCGCGCGCTCGCCGAGCTCGTGATGATGTCCTTCTTCGGACTCTCGACCTTCGTCTTCGCGGTCGGGCTCTCCGTGCGCCTCTTCCTGGCGCCCACGCTCAAGGACGTCTTCGGCGGCCGGCGCGCGGAGGAGGCGGACCGCCGGCTCACCGACGGACGCCTGCGGCTCCTCGAGGACCGGCTCGACGGGATCGAGACGACGCTCGAGCGGATCGCCGACGCGCGCGACTTAGACAGGCAGCTCTTCGCGGGCGCGGGAGACGTCGACCGGCCCGCGGGTCCGAAGCTGGAGCGACCCGGCACCGGCTGAGCGCGGGATCCACCGCGACACCCCGCGGGTGCGAGGGCCTCGCCCGCACCGGACACGGCCGCCCGGTTGGCGGCCCGGCCCCGCGCCTTCACCTTGTCGGCATGACGCCGAACTCCCGACCGCTTCGCCGGCTCCGCCTGCCCACGCTCGTCCTCGTCGCGGCGGTCACCGCCTGCGGTGCGGACGCCCCTCCGGCACTCACGGTGGGACCCGTCTCGTATTCGGAGTCCGAGTTGCTGGGCTTGCCCGAAGACCGGCGCCGGACGCTGGCCGACCTGACCGCGTTCGCGCTGGCCGTGGCCGACTCGTCGACGACGGAGCTCGGTGCGCCGCTGGTCGAGGAGTGGGTCGACGACGCCCGCCTGGAGATCCTGGCCGCGGAGCTCGTCCTGGGGGCGCGGGGGGTCGGGGACGACGTCCTGGAGGCGCAGTACCTGACCGATCCCGAGTGGGAGCTCGAAGTCCGTCACATCCTCTTCTTCAGCGAACGGTGGCGCTCCGCGGACCACCGCGCCGCGGCGGAAGCCAAGGCGGCGCGCGCGATGGAGCTGCTGCGCGGCGGCGCCGACTTCGCCGAGACCGCCGCCGACCTCTCCGAGGAGCCGGGTGCGGAGGGCCGGCAGGGGCTCCTGACCCCGGGGCGCGAAGGCTCCTGGGTGCCCGAGTTCTGGGCCGCCGCGCTCGCGCTCGAGCCCGGCGCGATCAGCCCGGTCACCGAGGCGCAGTACGGCTACCACCTCCTCCGCCTCGAGGAGCGGCGCGTGGTCCCCTTCGAGGAAGCGCGCAGCGTCGTCGCCCGGCGGGTGGCGCGCCGGATCGCGGATCCCGCCGAGGCGCTCGACGCCTGGATGACGGAGCACGCGGCGGACCCGGGGTCGGGCCGCGCCGCCGCGGTGGCCGAGGCGGACCGGCGGGGGATCGTGCTGCCCGCCGGGGAGCGCGCCGAGCTCGAGCGCGCGTGGGACGACGTCGTCTACCGCCTCTCGGCGACCTTCGGTTTCCGCTACGGCGTCGGGCCCGAGCAGGTGAAGGCGGCCGCGCTGGCGGCGCTCGCCGATCCCGGCCAGGGCGTCGGTCTGGCGCGCACCGAGCTCGCCGAGTACCGACCACTCCTCACTGGAACCGGCCCCGGAGTGCAACCGTAGGGTAGACCACGTCGTCTCACTTCACGACGCCCCCTCCCGGACTCCCACGCGATGAACGGCAAGCTCCGATTCCTGCTCGGCTTCGGCCTCTTCTTCGGGGCGCTGTGGTTCCTGTGGGACACGC
>CALJLC010000335.1 GCA_937982605.1 uncultured Gemmatimonadales bacterium
CCCGGCACGCCCTTCCTGTCCCGGAAGCGGTCGCCGGTGGCCACGTCCGCCAGGAAGCGATCGGGGTGGCCCTGCTCCTCGATGGCCGCCACCGCCTCGCGCACCGTCTGCTCCTTGCCGCCCATGCGGTTCATGCGCGGCACGATGAGCCCGACGTGCCGCTCGGCTTCGGCGCCGTGGAACCACTCCTTCTTCTTGCCTTTACGCACCTGCAGGCTGAATCCGCCCCCGTCCTCCGCGGGCCGGATCCGCGTGCCGAGGAGGTCCGGATTCTTCAGCCGGATCACGCGTCCGTCGTCGGTCCGGAGCTTCACCAGCGTGCGCCCGTTCATCCAGAGGTTCCAGAAGTTGCCGGACTGACCCAGCAGCGCCCCGCTTATCACGCCGGTGGCGGCACCGCCCACCACGACGCCCCCGAAGACCACCGCGGCGCCGACACCGTAGAGGATGGCGCGCTTGCGTCTGCGCCCGAACTGATCGCCGTAGCGCCAGGCCGCGAACTCCTCGCGGAGCGGCTCGCCGATGCGCACGAGCTCGAGTCCCTCGGCGTGGCGCGCCAGCCCGACGTTGCTCGTCGAAACGCGAACCCGCGTCTCCCGGAAGAGCCGCTCGCACGTCTCGACGGCCTCCCAGCGCTCCTCGATGGGCGAGAGGTTCCAGCGCTCGCAGCGCCGGCACACGACCCAGAGCCGTCCACGCGCCGCGTCGAAGGCGAGCCGCCGCCCGACCGGGAAGTGCTCCACGACCTCGTTCGCGCCCAGCGGGCGGCTGCAGAACATGCAGGTCGTGTACATCGCGCTCCGTCCTCTCTTCCCCCGTGATCCCGGACCAATACGTGCGAGGGTCGACAATCCTTCGATCCGGGAATCGCCGTGGCCCGTTCTTCCCTCACCGGCCGACGCTCACGCAGAGCGCTCGTGACGGCGCTCGTCGGTGTGTCGGCGGCGAGCGGCTGCGCGACGCTCCAGCAGCTCACCGCGCTGCAGCACGTCGACTTCGCGCTCGACCGCGTGACGCGCGTCGAGCTGGCCGGCGTGGACCTCTTCCGGATCCGCGGCTTCGAGGACCTGACGATCTCTCAGGGGATGGCGCTGGCCGAAGCGATTCGCCAGCAGCAGCTCGACCTCGACGTCGGCCTCGCGGTGCGGGCGGACAACCCGGCCTCGAACGTCGACGCCCGGATGGTTCGGCTCGACTGGACGCTCTTCCTCGACGACCGGGAGACGGTCTCGGGTCGGATCGACGAGGAGATCGTCCTTCCGGCCGGTGGCACCACTCCGGTCCCGGTCTCGGCGCGCCTGGACCTCATCGACTTCTTCGACGGAGGGGCGAGAGAGCTGTTCGAGGTCGCGTGGGCGCTCACCGGCAACGCGGCCGAGCCCGCCGACGTGACGCTCAGTCTCCTGCCGACGATCCAGACCGTGCTGGGCCCGATCACCTACGAGGCGCCGATCCGGGTGCGGCTGCCGGGCGCGGGGAGCTGAGCGCCCGCGCCGGTCCGTCCTCCCCGCCGGGTCGCCGGGGCGCTACGGCCTTCGGAAGAGGTGCGTCCAGTGCGTGCCTTCGAGACCCACGCCGTGCTCGGTCAGCGAGCAGTTCTCGATGTTGGCGCGGTGACCCGGGCTGTCGAGCCACGCTTCCAGCACCGACTCGGCGGTGCCGAAGCCGTACGCGATGTTCTCGGCGGCGCCACGGTAGCTCACGCCCGCGGCGCTCATCCGATCGAAGGGTGACAGCCCGTCCGGGTTGGTGTGGGCGAAGAAGCCGCGGGCCACCATGTCCGCGGAGTGGGCCTGTGCCACGGCGGCCACCTGCGGGCTCCACGTGAGCGGCTCGCACCCCTGGTACACCCGGTGCTCGTTGACGAGCAGCGCGAAGGCCTCGACCTCCGGGTCCACGGGGGGAAACGCGGGCCCGAGCGGACCGTTCTCGGCACAGCCGACGAACGCGATGCAGAGCGCCAGGGCCAACCGTCGGCTCGCTCGCGGAATCGGGTACTTCGTCTGGGAAGGCATGGGGGCGCGCACTGGAAGGTTCGTGCCACAGTTCCCGCGGGTCCGGCCCACGGCCGTTCACGGCCGTCGGTGGCCTCCCGGCGCGCCCCGTCTCATCTTGCCCGCCGTGGGGCACCCGCTGCCGCCCGCCCGTCCACTGCCGGAGGTCCGGATGCGCCTCGAGATCGAGAACCTCTCCAAGACCTACGCCGGAGGCGTGCGCGCCCTGGACGGCGTCTCGCTCGTCATCGAGCCCGGCATGTTCGGCCTTCTGGGGCCCAACGGTGCGGGCAAGTCCACGCTGATGCGGACGATCGCCACGCTTCAGCGACCCGACGAGGGATCGATCCGGCTCGGGGAGCTCGACGTGCTCGCGCAGCCCGACGAGGTGCGGAAGATCCTCGGATACCTCCCCCAGGAGTTCGGCCTCTACCCGAACCTCTCGGCGGAGTCCGTCCTCGACCATTTCACGACGCTCAAGGGCGTGACCGCGAAGGGCGAGCGACGCGCGCTCGTCGAATCGCTCCTGCACAAGACCAACCTGTGGGACGCCAGGGACAAGGCGGTCGGCGGGTTCTCGGGCGGGATGAAGCAGCGCCTGGGCATCGCCATCGCGCTGG
>CALJLC010000336.1 GCA_937982605.1 uncultured Gemmatimonadales bacterium
CGGCTCGATGTCCACGTACCCGGGCTTCGCTCCGAGCTAGAGGACCGCCTCGGCGGCGTCCACAAAGGTGAATGCCGTCGTGATCACCTCGTCGCCGGGTCCGATGCCGGCGGCACGGAGCGCCAGGTGGAGGGCGTCGGTGCCGGACGCCACCCCGAGCGCGTGCTCGACCCCCACGTACTCGGCCATCTCCTTCTCCAGCGCGTCGTGCTGGGGGCCCATGACGTACCAGCCGCTACGCAGCACGTCGATCACCGCGGCCTCGATCTCGTCCTGGATCGGCGCGTACTGCGCCTTCAGGTCGACCATCGGGATCATCGCTCGCCTCCCGACGGCGCCCCGGGACCGGCCCCGCCCGCCGCGGCCGCGTCGAGCGCGGCCTCGTCTCCGACCAGCCGCGCGATCTCGATGACCGTCTCGAGCGCACGGCGTCCGTCGTCGCCGCTCACCACGGGCGGCTCGCCCGTGCGGATCGAGTGCACGAAGGCGTCGATCTCGGTGGCGAGCGCGTCGCCTTCCGGGTAGTCGGCGTGTTTCATCGTGATACCGGGAAGCGGCGTCGGCATCCCGTCTCCGCCGAGCTGGTAGACGGCGGTCTTCCGCGCGTGCAGGTCGATCGACATGTAGGCGTGTCGCTGGAAGATGCGGAGCTTGCGCTCCACGCGGGGAGTGACCCGGCTCGCGGTGAGGTTGGCGACGCACCCGCTCTCGAAGCCGATGCGCGCGTTGGCGATGTCCGGCTCGTCGGAGATCACCGAGGCACCGTTGGCGTCGATGCTCACGATGGGGGAACGGACCATGTTCAGGATCAGGTCGACGTCGTGGATCATGAGGTCGAGGACGACGCTCACGTCGGCCCCGCGCGGGTTGAACGGCGCCAGGCGATGACCCTCGATGAAGCGTGGCTCGGACAGGAGCGGGGCCACGCCGAGGATCGCGGCGTTGAAGCGCTCGAGGTGGCCCACCTGCAGCACGAGCCCGTTCGCCTCCGCGATCGCGACGAGCTCGCGGGCCTCGTCGGCCGTGACGGTGATCGGCTTCTCGACGAGGACGTGGATGCCGCCTTCCAGGAGGTCCCGGGCGACCGCGTGGTGGCTCCGCGTCGGCGACACGATGGAGACCGCGTCCACGCGCCCGAGAAGGTCGGCGTGAGCGGCGAGCGCCTCCGCCCCCACTTCCGTCGCCACCTCGTGGCGACGAGCCTCGTCGGGATCGACGACGGCAACGAGGTCGCACTCGGGGTGGGCCGCGTACTTCTGCGCGTGGAACCGGCCCAGATAGCCGACCCCCACGACGGCGGTGCGCAGGGGAGTCGAAGAAGCGGTCACGGGGCGACTCGCGGCGTGCGTGGGATCGGACCCGTAACGCTCGTGCCGGGGGTTGGGGTGGTCAACGGACCGCAGGCCTGTCGCCGGAGGGCACCCGCCCATCGGGCCCCCCCGGCGTGGCTCCTGCTCAGAAGGTGAAGGTGAAGCCCAGGACCGCGTCGACGCCGTCGAGCGCATCGTCGATCGGCACCTGGGCGAAGAAGCCCGGCCCGCCACGCACTCCGTCCACGGCGAAGACCAGCCGATGAATCGTTCGCTCGCCCAGCGTCAGGTCTCCCTGGGTGAGGATGGCGAAGCCCTCCAACCTCCCGCTGAGGCGGACCGCCGGCGTGTCGTGCGCGATCCCGAGCGCATACCGCGTGAAGAGCTCCGAATCCCCGTCGTTGCGCGGGATGATCGCCGCCGCCGTGATCTCCGCGGTCAGATCCGTGGACGGACCCACCTCCGCGCGCGGCGTGACCCCCGCGTTGATCGAGACGAGGTCGGAGAGGTATCGGTCCGGGCGGAAGAAGTCGGTCAGGAGCCCGGTTCCGGCGGAGACGTCGTCGTCCCCGAAGTCGAAGCCGACCGGCACGACCACGGTGAGATGCCCCCGGGACTCGTTGTCCTCGTCGACGAAGACGACGCCGAGCTCCGGATTGGCGAAGGTGCCGTCGGTGCCGGCCCCGTCGACGCCCGCGATCGAGAGGCCGACGTCGACCAGCAGTCGCGCGGACGGTGAGATCGGCGTGAGCACGCGGCCCCGAAGGGTCGACGTGTACCACGCGAGACCGTCGCCTTCGAAGAAGCCACGCGACAGCTCGACGCCGTAGCGGGTGTCGGAGCCGGCGTGCATCTGGGTGAGCTGGGCGCCCACGTGGCCCGGAACCCAGGCCAGCGCGGTCGCGATCAGCAGGAAGCGCTTCATGAGTCCACCTCCAGGGATGGGGCCCGGCCGGGACCGACGAAGGTCGGAGCCTCGACCGGACGCGAATCGTGCCCGTAGCGTAGACGCACGATCCTCCGCCGCGGAGTACGCTTCCTGACGTAGGGTCGACGTAGACGCGGCGTGACGCCGGGGACGCGTGACATCGGGGACCCGGCCGGCCACACTGGGGCATGACCGACGCGCCCGGGCCCGGGAGGGCCTCCCTCGTCGCGGCCGTGCTGGCGCTGGCCGCCGTCGTGCTCACCAACGCGTCGCCCCTCCTGCCCGGCCTGCACTCGGACGGGATCCACTACCTGGAGTCCGCCCGCGCCCTCGGACGGCTCGACGCGCCGACGCTCCCGATCGGCTCCTGGGAGCGCGCCGATTCCGCGTCGCTCCTGGCCCACTATCCCCCGGGCTTTCCGATGACGATGGCGCCCCTGACGGCGGCGGGCGTCTCTCCGCCCCTCGCCGCCGTCGTGGTCATGGCGCTCTCCGCCGCGGTGACGCTCGCCCTCGCGGCCACGCTCGCGGGCATCGCGGGCGGCGGCGCCGCCGGGGCCTGGATCGCGCTCGTCCTCGTCGGAGCCAGCCCTGGCTGGCTCAGGCTGCACACCGCGGTGTGGAGCGAGCCGCTGTACCTGGCGCTCCTCGCGCTGACGCTCCTTGTGATGGTGCGGAGCCCGGACCGGGGCGGCGTCCACGGGGTGCTCGGCCTCGCCTGCACCGCGGTCCGCTACGTCGGGCTCTCGGTCGTGGCGGCGGCCGTGCTCCTGGCGTGGAGCCGGGGCGGCGCCCCGGTGCAGCGACTGAAGCGCTCCGTGCGCGCCGCGGGCCCGGCGCTCCTCTTCCTGATCGGCTGGCAAGCCATCGTCGGCGCGGACGGGGAGGCGGTCCGGTCGCTCGCCCTCTACCCTGGCCTGGGACGGTGGCTGGCCGCCCTGCCCGGAAGCGCGCTCGCGAGCGCCGCGCCGGCAGGCGGAGCGTGGGCGGGCGGCGTCGTGATCCTGGGCGCGGTCACGCTGGTGGCGCGGTCCGGGCTGTGGCGTGCCGACGGCACCGGCGACGGCGAGGCGGCGGCGTGGCGGCGTCTGGTCGGGCTCGCGACGGCGGTGTCCCTGCTCCACCTCGGCGTGATGGTCGCGGCTCGCGGCCTCGCGGACCCCCGGATCCCGACCGACGCCCGGATGCTCGCCCCCGTGCTGCTCCTCGGCGGGATCGCGTGCGCGGCCGCGCTGGGGCACGCGGCGCGGAGCCAGCGGGCGCGCGCGACCGCGGTGGCCGTCGTCGTGTCGGGGTGGGCCGTCGTCTCGGGTGCCGGGATCGTCCGGGGAGTCCGGAGCGTCCAGGCGGAGGGGCAGTTCTACACGTCGACGTTCTGGTTCCGATCGACGCTGATCGGCTGGGCGCGAGAGCACGCGTCCACGGGGCCCCTGCCGTACAGCACCGAACCGGAGCTGCTCTACCTCCACACGGGGCGTCCCGCACGCCGGCTTCCCCGCGCCGGAGCGGACCTCGAGGCGTTCCGGGAGGCGTGGCGATCGCGCCCCGGGCCCGTCGTCCTGGTCAATCCGCCGCACCCCGGCGACCTGCCCGCCGCGGCGATCCTGGATGGGCTGGAGCTCGAGCCGGTGCTGGCCGCCCCCGAGGGTGTCGTCTGGTGGCGCCCGCCGGGGTGATGCGGGTCGGGAAAACGACACCTATTGTGTCGCCGCCCGCCGTCGGTCGCGCCTCCGTCCCGGAGTCCCTCCCATGCTCCTTCGGTCTTCCCGTCGTCTCACCGCCCTGACCATCGGCGCCGTCTTCGCGGCGTGTGGAGGCGAATCCGGCGGGATCGTCCTGGACGACGACGGCATCGGCGGCGTGGTCACGAGCTCGACGGGCCCGGAGGCCGGCGTGTGGGTCATCGCGGAGACCGACGACCTCGGCACGCGCTTCGCCCGCATCGTCGTGACGGACGACCAGGGACGGTATCTGGTGCCGGACCTCCCGGAGGCGGAGTACCGCGTCTGGGTGCGCGGCTACGGGCTCGTCGACTCGGAGCCCGTCCCGGCGGCGCGGGGCCAGCTCGTCGACCTCTCGGCCGAAGTCGCGCGGGACCCCGCGGTGGCGGCCCGCGTGTACCCGGCCGCCTACTGGTACGCCATGATGGGGCTCCCCACCGAGGTCGAGGTCGCGGAGTTCGACGGGGGCATGAACGAGTACCTCACCTGGGTGAAGAACATGGGGTGCGTCGGCTGTCATCAGCTCGGTCAGGAGTCGACCCGCACGATCCCCGACGACTTCGCGCACATGGAGTCCGAGGACGCCTGGTGGCGCCGCATCGCGTCGGGTCAGGCCGGCGGCAGCATGGTGGGCACGGCCACCCGCTTCGGCGGGCTGCCGGTGAAGTACATGGCGGAGTGGACCGACCGGATCGCGGACGGCGAGATCCCGTCGCAGCGCCCCGCGCGGCCCTCGGGCGTCGAGCGCAACGTGGTGGCGACCGTGCGCGACTGGTCGAGCCCGCAGTTCTACATGCACGACCTCTCCGGAACGGACCGCCGGGATCCGACCGTCAACGGCTACGGCAAGCTCTACGGCGCGCCCGAGCTCAGCACGGACGAGATGCCGATCCTCGACCCGGTCGCCAACGAGGCGACCGTCTTCCGCCTGCCGGTGCGCGACGACGACACGCCGACGACGAACGACGACGAAGTCGTGGCCCCCTCGCCGTACTGGGGCGAGGAGCGGATCTGGGACAGCCGGGCCAACGTCCACAACCCCATGCTCGACCAGGACGGTCGGGTCTGGTTGACCGCCCGCATCCGGGGCCCCGAGAACCCCGCATTCTGCCGGGAGGGCTCCAGTCACCCGTCGGCCGTGCTCTACCCGAAGGAGCGGACCGGTCGACACCTGGCGGTCTTCGATCCCGAGACCGAGGCGTACACCTTCGTCGACACCTGCTTCAGCACGCACCACCTCCAGTTCGCCTACGGCCCCGGAAACCGGCTGTGGACCAGCGGAGGCGGGGACGTGGTCGGCTGGCTCGACACGGACCGCTTCCTCGAGACCGGGGACGCCGCCGG
>CALJLC010000337.1 GCA_937982605.1 uncultured Gemmatimonadales bacterium
GCGCCGTACAGGCCGGCGATGGCGCCCATCTCCGTCTGCTCGCCGAAGGCCAGCGCCAGCGGAAGCGCCACGATTCCGGCGGTCAGGCCGCCGAAGAAGTTGCCCCGCGCGTTGTCGAAGAAGGAGATTGATCGGGTCATGGGAAGGGGTCCCGAATTTGCAGGCTGAGGAATTCCCGCTAATATTCTCAGGAATCGAGTGACGAGAATACCAATACATGAAATTAGTGTCAATTGTCGCTACGTCGACCAATTGAGGAGGACGAAGGGTGGATCACGCGAGTCCGACGTGGAGCTTTCTCACGAACCACTCGCACGTGCTGCTTTGCATCTCGGAGGACCCGGACATGACCGTGCGGGACCTAGCGTTGCGCGTCGGGATCACGGAGCGCGCGGTCATGCGCATCATCGGCGAGCTCGACGACGGCGGGGTGCTGGAGCGCACCCGCGAGGGCCGGCGGAACCACTACGAGATCAACGAGGAGCTGCACCTCCGCCATCCGGTGGAGCAGCACTGCACCGTCGGGGACCTGATCCGGATGTTCCGGCAGACGCTCGCCGCAGCGCCCCGCGACGGAGGCTGACCTCCGGCCCGGGCGGGCGAGCCCTCAGTACGAGTAGGTCACCCCGGTTCGGAGTCGGCCGTCGAGCGCGTCGAGCCCGTCGGGCGGCCCGGAGTCGTAGCGCAGATCGAGTGTGACCCGCAGCGCCAGCTCGTCGGTGATGCGCGTCGACAGCTGGAAGTCCTCGAGGGCGCGGTAGTCACCGAGGTCGGAGAGCGCGGGCTGCAGGTACGTCGTCGAGGCGAGCACCGTCGTTTCGCCGACCTCGTAACGGAAGCTCAAGAAGGTGCTCCAGCGGACCTCCGCCGTCCGTTCCGGGTGGAGCGCCGTGTCCGGCAGCTCGAGCCACTCGCGCTCGAACATCAGTGACGTGCCGGCGCCGAAGCTGCCGCGCCCGCCCTCGCCCAGCGACGTCCGGGCGCCCGCCCCGGCCACGAGTCGGAAGTCCAGAAGCGTGGCCCGGTCGTAGTTGACCTGGGCGTACCACTCGGGCTGCACGTGCCGCACGACCTCGTCGTACGTCGTACGGAAGTGGAAGAGCCCCGACGAGGAGAAGCGGCTCCGCTCCAGGAAGCCGAGGCCGCCGCTCGCGAAGAGGAGGCGCACCTGGCCCTCCATGACGTGGTACATCCGGGCGTTGAGGTCCACCGATACGAAGTCGACGTTGCCCGCCCGGGCGGACAGGTCGCCGCCGAGCGTGCCGGAGCGGCCGAAGGGAAGCGCCCCGGGCCGAAGCGCCTCGACGTTGACCTGCGCGCCCGCCGGCGCGGCCAGGAGAACCGCGAGCCCGAGCGCCCCGAAGAACGGCCGGATCACTCCATGACGGGTGAGAGGCCGGCCTGTGCCAGGAGGATGAGCATGGCCCGCTGGATGCCGGCGGGCCCGTCCCGATTGATGTAGTACTCGCCGAGCGAATGCGCCGCGCCGCCCGCGCCGCCGCCCCCGATCGTGATCGACGGCACGCCGAGCGCGATCGGGATGTTGGAGTCCGTCGACGAGCGTCCGAGTCGGGGCGTCCCGCCCGTCAGCGTCGTCGCCGCGACGGCGCGCTGCACGAAGGCGTCGTCTTCGGCGATCTCCCCGCTGGGCCGGAGCCCGATGCGGTCGAGCTCCAGCTCCAGGGCGTCGCCGTCGTCCCGCTCGGCGTTCTCCTCGTCGAGCCCGGCCTGCATGGCGGCCCGGAAGACGGCGTCGATCCCGTCGAGCGCGCTCGGGCTCTCCGAGCGCATGTCGACTTCGATCCACGCCTCGAACGGAATCGAGTTCACCGAGGTGCCCCCGCCCATCCGCCCGACGTTGTAGCTCGTCCGACGGTCCGCGCCGTCGGTGAACGCCTTCGCGTCGGCGTCGAAGCGAGCGATCGCCCGCCCGAGCGCGTGCATCGGGTTGGCGAGCCCGAACGCCCCCCAGGAGTGCCCGCCCGGCCCCCGGAAGGTCGCCCGGTAGCGGTACGAGCCGAGGCCGGCGTTGGTGATCCCCTCCCGGCCGAGCCCGTCGACGGAGATGAAGGCGTCGATTTGCGGACCGCCTTCCCGGAAGAGGTGCTTCATTCCGCGCAGGTCTCCGAGGCCCTCCTCGCCCACGGTGCCGACGAACCAGCCGTCCATCTCCGTTTCGATCCCGGCGGCGTTCATCGCTCGCAGGATCGCGAGCACCGTGACGAGCCCGCGGGTGTCGTCGGCGATCCCCGGCGCGTAGAGCGTGTCGCCCCGCTGGCGGATCGTCACGTCCGTGCCTTCCGGAAAGACGGTGTCGAGGTGTCCGGAGATCACCATCGTGCCGGCGCCACGACCTCGCCGGAGCCCGATGACGTTGCCTTCCTCGTCGGTCCAGACCGAGTCGACGCCGATCTCGGTCAGGCGCTCCGCGAACCGACGGCCCCGCTCCTCCTCCATGAACGGCGGAGCCGGGATCTGCGTCAATTCGCGCAGGTCGGACATGGTGACGTCGTCGGTCTCCTCGAGGTAGCGGAAGGCGTCGCGGACACGGGGGTGCTCGAAGATCGCCTGCACCTCGGAGCGGATCTCCGGGGACGCCGTCGGCGTGTCCTGCGCCTCGAGCGGCTGCGGGGCGATCGTGACGGCCAGGATCGAAGCGAGCGCGGCGGAGAGACGACGAGGCGTGGGAGTCATCGCTGAATCGGGTCGATATTCGGGAGTGGATTCGGGCGCCCGGCTCACCGCGTGAGCATCGGGCCGAGAGGACGTCCGCCGAGGAGATGGAGGTGGAGGTGGTACACCTCCTGCCCACCGTGATCCCGGCAGTTCATGATGAGGCGGTACCCGTCCGCGGCGATGCCCTCCGCCTCGGCGATCTCCGCCGCCACGCGCACCATCCGACCGACGACGGCCTCGTCGTCCGGCCCCACGTCGGCAGCCGTCGGGATCACCCGGTTCGGGACGATGAGGACGTGCGTCGGCGCCTGCGGCGCGATGTCACGGAAGGCCGTCACCAGCTCGTCCTGATGCACGACGTCCGCCGGGATCTCGCCCCGGACGATCTTCATGAAGAGGGTGTCGTCGGTCACTGGATCCGCCTCATCCGCGAGAAGGGGAAGCCGCCGCAGCCGTCCAGCGGCTCGGAGCGATCAACGGTATCCGCGCCGCGTGCTTCCGCGAAGCCCCGGGCGTCCCACGCCGCGATGCAGAACGCCCAGCTCCACGGCTCCATCCCCTCCAGCTCGATCCAGTCGATCCGCGTCCACAGCCCGGCGTCTGCCGGATTGGACCTGTCGTTCCGCGCGATCACGTACCCCTCGGAGGCGCGCCACTCCTCCACGGCGTAGCGGCTGTCCGGCTCGTGCACCCAGGACGTCGGGGAGATCGTGTAGCGGCTGCCGTAGTCGTCCTCGAAGACACCGAGGAGCTCCGGCGGAGGATCGTCCGGTCCCACCCCGACGCGCATCGGGGCGGAGAGGATCCAGGGGAGCCAGCGCGGCCGGAGCAGGCGGACGCGCACGTCGACCTCGACCCGATACGTACCGGGCCCGGTCGCGTCGACGTCGAGCGCCGAGCCCTCTCCGGAGTCGACGACCTCGCCGTCCCGGTAGACCCGGATGCGGCTTCTCGGCGCACCGTCGGGCAGCGCCACCGCAAGTCGTCCGGCCTCCAGGCGGATCCGGACGCCACCTTCGTCCGCCACGCCACCCAGCGCGCACCAGCCCTGCCCGCGGCGGAGCGCGCCGACCACGGCCGGGCCGTCCACGTCCGCGTCTCCGGAGAGCTCGGGCGCTTCGGTCAGCCGCTGGCGGACCAGCCCGACCGAGGTCTCGTAGCTGGGGAAGCGGAGGAAGAACCGGTCCGTGATGCGGATCTTCGAGTGCGCGTCGACCGCGCACAGCGTCGAGAGCCGACGGTGCGCGTACGCCGAGTCCAGGAGCGCGAGGTTGCGCGCGGGACGGTCGACGAGCGCCAGCATCGCGAGCTCGTCCCGGAACGGCAGCAGCGTCAGCGCCTCGAGCCAGTCGAGGAGCCCGTCGTTGCGCCACTCCGAGTCCGCGTTCCAGATCTCGAGGCCGTCGACGGTGCCGAGGGTGCGGTCCCGCCAGAAGCGGCGTCCGTTGGGGTGCGCCGCGATCCGCAGCCCCGCGTCGT
>CALJLC010000338.1 GCA_937982605.1 uncultured Gemmatimonadales bacterium
GATGGGGCCTTCGGCTCGGGGCCCGTGCGAAGCTGCTGGACCCGCACCGGCATGCTCGCCTTCTCGTCGTGCCGGCGCTCTTCGCCGACTCCGACGATCCGGTGCTCGCGGCCGAGGCTCTCCGGGCGCTGCTCTTCGATGGCCCGGCGACCCCGGGCACGCTCTCGGAGTACTTCGCCGAGGCGTCCGGGGATCGGTTCCTCGTCTCCGGGCAGGTGGCCGAGTGGAGCCGGACGCGAGTCGCGATCACCGAGACCTCGGGGACGACGGGAACGGGCGGGGCCTTTCGGGACCACCTCCGGCAGGCGCTGGCGGCCATCGACTCGGTCGTCGACTTCGGGGACTTCGACTCCGACGGCGCCGACGGGCGGGCCAACAGCGGAGACGACGACGGCGTCGTCGACGCGGTGACCTTCCTGTTCAGCGAAGTCGCCCGGCCGTGCGGCGGGCCGGGTCCCTGGCCGCACAAGTCCGGCTTCGGCGCCCTCGAGCCGTTCGTGACCGCCGACTCCACGCCTTCCGGCGACCCCGTCCTGGTGGACGGATACGTGGTGGTCTCGGCCGCCGACTGCGACGGAAGTGCGATGTCCCGCGTAGGGGTCCTCGCGCACGAGTTGGGGCACGAGCTCTGGCTTCCCGACCTCTATCACCCCGGGGACGGTCCCGACGGGATCCTTCCGGAGAATCGTCGCTGGGTCGTGGGGTGCTTCGACCTCATGGCGGCCGGTGCCTGGGGCTGTGGTCGGGGGCTCGAGGTCGGACGCTTCGGTCCGACGCACCTCTCGGCTTTCAGCCGGACCAGGGTCGGGTGGGCGAACGTCGTCGAGGTGCCTGCCGACGTCGTCTTCGCGGAGTACTCGCTTCGTCCGGTCCGCGAGTCCCACGACGTGCTGCGCATCTTCCTCACCGAGGACGGGTGGGAGTCCCTCCTCGTCGAGTATCGGACGCGAGGAGGCTTCGACGCCGAGCTGCCGGCGGACGGCGTATTGATCTATCGGTGGAACCAGGCCGGGTTCTACCGGCCCGAGCCCGGACAGCCGTACGTCGTCGGTCTCCAGGAGGCCGACGACGACGGCTCACTCGTGAGATCGATCCCGGAGGGTGGCAGTCGCGGCGACGCGACGGATGTCTTCCGCATGACCGAGGGTTCCGTGACGCTCTCCAGTGTGACGACGCCGAGCACGCGTCGGTATGACGGACAGCCGAGCACGGTGACGCTCCACTCGATGGAGCTCCGCGAGGGTCGCGTCCACCTGCGCATCTCCACCGCTGAACGCCCGCGCGTGGTCGACACGGTCTCCTGGGCCCCGATCACCGACGTGGGGCCGCTCGATCCCCTCGAGCCGCTCGACGCGGGGTTCGCGATCGGTGGAGGCGTGCAGCCCTACCGCGTGGCCACCGATCTCGACCCCGATCGCGACGGGATCCGCATCGATGTCGCGGGCGATCACCTCCGCGTCTCCGGCACCCCGAGGCGCACCGGCCGCCTCAGCTTCGCGATCGCCGATGCGACGGGCGGACTGTGGAGCGGGGCCGTGGTGGTGCGCCCCCTCGAGATCGACGACGTGCGACTGATCCGGGGGCTGATCCACGGAGGCCCGGAGGGCCTCCCGGCCGACCTGGCGAGCGTGATCGACAACGACGGCAACCGCAACGGACGCCTGGACGTCGGAGACGTCGGGATCCTGCTTCGGGCGCGTTCGGCGGCGGCACGGGGTACATGAACCGAGTAGGTGGCGGTCCCGGCCTCGGCCGCTTGTTGGCCCTCCGCTACCCTCCGAACTCCTCCACGAGCAGCCTCACCCGGTACTCGTCGGACGGGATGGGTCCGCTCGAGCGCGCCACGGGCGCGACGGAGATCAGCCGGACCCGGTAGCCTCCGTACTCCACGAAGGTCGCGCCGACGGCCTGGTTCAGGTGCAGCCGGTGCGGTGTCGTCGGACCCGTGCCCAGCGTGAGGCCGATCTCGATCTCCGTGTCGCCCTCCCACACGCACGTCACGTCCGTCGGGCACCGCGAATCCGAGACGATGCGCGCCAGGCCGACCCGGAGCACGCTTCCCGGGACCGCCACCTCTTCGCCCACCGCGAGCGTGAGGTCCGCGTAGCCCGCCAGGGACGTCACCGCGAGCCACTCGCCGGTGTCGATCCGGTAGGCGAGCCGCTCCGTGGGTCCGAAGCCCGGCACCCTGTGCAGCGCCGTCCCGACCTCGAGGAAGTTCGATTCGCCCGGGGCGAGCGGATCCGCGGGCTGACCCTGGTCGAGGCACCCCGTGTTGCGCGTGATCGTCAGGTACTCGTCGCCGACCGAGTCGGCGGGGACGACTCCGCTTTCCGTGCCCATGAAGACACCGTCCACGTTGACGACCGCCACGCAGGTGCCTTCGACGTCCGTGGGGCTCTGACCGCACGCCCCCGCAGCCGCGGCGACGAGGAGGCCGAGGACCACACGCACCGCACCGCGGCTTTGCCGCGACCACACCGACACCATCATTGCTGACCCCCGACGGCGTGCCGTCGATGAGAGTGGGTTTCGGTCAATGAGACGAGTGGGGCGCCGGGTTCGTGACGCCCGGACCCGAGACGGTTCGGCCGTCGAGTCCGCCGCGAGCCTCCCGGGAACCCTTTCCGGTAGAACCCGCTCGAGTCGGCTTGATGCGAGGGGCGGAAACGCCGCTCGCCAGGACGACTCGGGACCCCGACCCGGATGGGCGGGCCCCTCATCAGACCACTTACTCGAGTCCATCACTCATGATTACTCGCAGTCGCTTCTCGGCGTTGGCCCTGCTGCCCCTCCTCGGTATCCTGGCGGCCTGTGACGACGACCCCATCACGCCCTCGGACACGCTGACGCAGGCCGAGGTCGAGGCCCTGGTCGATGCCCTCGTCGAGGCGGCCGTCGACATCGACCTGGTCACCCCCGCGGCGCTCGTCGGCGGCCCGGCCCCGGTCGAAGAGACGTTCACGGTCAACGACACCCTCGCGTGCGCCCTCGGTGGCACGCTCCGTGTCGTCGGCACGGTGACCATCGACTACGACGACGCCACCGAGACCGGCACCTACGAGCACGAGCTCGTGCAGACGCATGTCGGGTGCCGCGTGCGTCCGGCGAACCTGGCCACCGACTTCATCCTGGACGGTGGGCCGTCGGTCGTGTCGACGGTCGAGGCGCACTTCGACGGTGAGACGATGGACGACTTCGAGGGTGCCGAGACGGGGTCGATCCGCTGGCGCTTCGCGAACCGCTCCGGTACGTGTGCCGTCGCGCTCACGTACGCGATGGCCGCGGGGACGCCGGCCGAGCCGTCGTATCAGGTCACGGGCACGCTCTGTCAGCGCACCGTGAACCGGGTCGTCGCGCTCGCCAACTGATCGACCGGTGCCCGGTGCTCGCCGACGAGGGCGGGCGCCGGGCGCCTCGGGGCGTGGCAGGCCCCCTTGCCATCCGCCCGCCGACGCCGAAGCCTACGCCCTCGGAATTGTCGAGGGAGGAGCCATGTCGACGGTGGGGCGTCATCCGGTCCTGCTCCTGCTGGGAGCGCCCCTCGCTCTCTTGGGGTGCGGCGCGTCCGACTCCGTCGAACCGGCATCCTCCGTCGTCGACAGCGCCGGCATCGAGATCGTCACGAGCTCGAGCGGGCAGTGGGAGGAGGGGGCCGGTTGGACGATCTCCGAACGGCACTCGATCCGGTACGGCGGCCCCGACGCGGAGGAGCAACTCTGGCGCGTGCGTAGCTTCGCGCGAGCGTCGGACGGCACGGTCGCGGTGCTCTCCGCGGGTCATTCGGTCGTGCGTGTGTTCGAGCCGGACGGACGGCTCCGCGTCAACCTCGGCGGTGAGGGCGCCGGGCCCGGCGACTTCGACTGGCCGTACTCTCTCTCCATCCTGGGACCCGACACCCTCGTCGTCCTCGAACGCCGGGGGACCGAGGTCTTCCTCCTCGACGGCACGTGGCTCGAGTCCCGAGGCGGCGGGACGGTGCCGGTCGGATCCGAGCGAAACGCGATGGCCACGCCGGTGATCGCGGGGGCCGACGGTTCCCGCCTCGCCATCGTGAGCGGCGGGCTCGACTTCGATCGCTCCGGCGTCGTGCGCCCGCCACAGGGAGCCGCCGTCTTCTCCGCAGGCTCGGACGAGCCGCGCTTCGTCGGCTGGTACGGAGGGATCGAGCAGGAGTTCATCGACGTCGGTGGGCGGTCGATGCCGATCGTCGCGCCGTTCGCGCGCTCGACGAGCCTCGGCGCCGGCATCGGGACCCCGGCGCGCTTCCTGATCGCCGACAACGCCCGCGACGAGGTCCACATCGTCGACGGTGGTGGATCACTGGTCCGGATCGTCCGCTGGATTCGCCCGCGCGTTCGCGTGGAAGAGGGGTGGGTGGAGGAGTGGAAGGAAGCGCAGCGCTCGATGGAGTGGACCTCGGGTCAGCTCCCGCAGCTCGAGAGGGGCTGGCTCGAGATGACGGTCAACGGGACGCTACCGGCCTTCGACGGTGTCAGTCTCGACTCCGAGGGCTGTCTATGGGTGCTTCGGCCCGGCCGCCTCACCGGCCACGGGGGCGTCTTCGACGTCTTCGACTCCGACGGCCGGCTCCTGGGGGCCGTCCCCGCACCGCCCGGATTCGTCGGTGTCGGGCCCGCGCCCGTGATCGGGCGAGATTACTTCATGACGGTCTGGGTGAACGAGGTCGGCGTCGAGACGGTGCGGATCTTCGATCTCGACCGCAGTGTGGAATAGCCGACCCCGCGAAAGGCGGGGCACGACCGGACAGGAGGGTGAGATGGGAGGGTACGGACGCAGGGACGTTCTGTTCGCGCTCGGGGCGGGCGGCCTCGGGGCCATGTTGCCGGGTCGGGCGCTCGCCGCACCATCGGCGCCGCCGCTGCCCGCGCGCCCGGGGTTTCGCCAGGACCTGGAGCGGGCTCAGGCGGTCGTGGGCGCCTCGCACGGCAACTTCGAGCGCGTGCGCGAGCTGGTGCTCGAGCAGCCGGCGCTGGCCAAGGCGAGCTGGGACTGGGGCTTCGGGGACTGGGAGAGCGCGCTCGGGGCCGCGGCTCACACGGGCCGCCGGCAGATCGCCGAGTTCCTGATTGCCCACGGCGCCCGGCCGACGCTCTTTTCCTCCGCGATGCTCGGGGAGCTGGACGTCGTGCGGGCCCACGTCGAAGCGCGCCCGGCAAGCGCGCGCGTCCACGGTGCGCACGGGATCTCGCTGATGCGCCACGCCCGGGCCGGCGGAGACGAGGCGGCGCCGGTCGTCGACTATCTGCTGGACCGGTTCGGAGAAGACGAGGAGGAGTTCGGGGTGGCGGCGGACGTCGCGCTGGCCGAGCGGTACGCCGGGCGGTACGTCGACGGCTCGTCTCCGGAGGTGGTGCTCACCGTGGCAGCCGACCGTTGGCTCACGATCGGGGCGGGCGAGCAGGCGTTCAGCCGGGTGCTCCCGGTTGCCGAGGACGTCTTTCACCCGACCGGCGCGCCCGCCGTCCGGGTACGCTTCCACGTGGAGACGGGCCGCGCCGTGGCGGTGACGATCGAGGACGGCCCGGACTCGTGGAGGCTCGAGCGGCAGTAGCGCGCGCACGCAGTCCTCATCGGTCCGTTTGACGGAGCCCTCAAAACCGACAAAGTTGGTTTTGTCGGCCAGCCCCCGGCTCCGTGAGCGGCGATGGGAAGCACACTCGGCGAGCTCGAACAGCTTCTGCTCATGGCGCTCCTCCGCCGTGGCGGGGAGGCGTCGGGGATCGATCTGAGGGAGGAGCTGGCCGAGCGCACCGGCCGGTCGGTCCTGCCCGGGGCGGTCTACACGATCATGGAACGCCTGCGCGAGCGCGGGCTCGTGACGAGCTTCACGGGCGGCGCCACGCCGGAGCGCGGCGGACGCCGACGCAAGTACTACCGGATGGCCCCGGCCGGCGAAGAGGCGCTCGCCGCCGCCTACCGGCAGGTGGAGCGCATGGCCGACGGCATCGCGGATCGGCTGCGCGCATACTGGGAGGAGTCGTGACCGTGGAGCGACCTCCCGGGTGGGCGAGGCGACTCGCCGCCCTGCTCGTTCCCGCGGCGTCCCGCGAGTTCGTTCTCGGCGATCTCGAGGAGCTCTTCCACCAGGAGGCCGAACGGGTCGGCCACTGGCGCGCCACGCGGATCTACCTGGGCCTGGCGCTGCGCTCGTTCCTGGCCTGGGTGGCGTCGGGCGGACCGCTCGAGGACTTCGTCCTGGACTTGCGGTTCGCGCTTCGGGGGCTCCGCCGCAACCCGACCTTCACCGTGGTCTCCGCGGTGACCGTGGCCATCGGCGTCGGGGCCACCACGGCCATGCTCTCCGTCGCGGACGGGGTGCTCTTCCGTCCCCCGCCGATCCGGGACCCCGGGCAGGTCGCTTCGGTGTGGGAGCTCCGGTCGGGGGAAGCGTGGGAGAGCATGGAGGGTCGGCTGCTGCGCTACGAGCGGTACGAGGCGTACCGGGATCGGAGCGCGGCTTTCCTCTCCGGCGTGGCCGCGCACAGCTACGCCCGCTTCGCGCTGGAGACCGACGACGGCGCGGTCGCCGTGAACGGCTTCGTCACCTCCGGCAACTACTTCGACCTGCTGGGCCTCGCTCCCCTCCTCGGGACCCTCTACGGCCGGGACGACGAGGCGGCCGTCGTGCTGAGCGAGCGACTCTGGCGCTCCCGGTTCGGCGCCGCGCCCGACGTCGTCGGCCGCCCGCTCGCGATCGACGGCCGCCGTTTCACGGTGGTCGGTGTGGTGGGTGCCGGATTCGTCGGCACGATGTCGACCTTCACCGGAGACGCCTGGGTCCCGTGGCGTGCCTTCACGCGCCTGACCGGCGTGCCGGACGACGCGATTCGCGTGGTGCCCCTGGTACGGCTTCGGCCGGACGTGCCGCACGCGGTCGCGGAGGAACGCGTCGCCGAGCTGGCCCGCTCGATCGACGCACCCGGCCGGACGGTCGTCCGGGGCGCCCGGCTGGACGACATCCTGTGGCGCACGGACCTCTCCCGAGTGCTCAAGGTCGGCGCGGGCCTCCTGGTGGCCACGGCGGCGCTCCTGCTCGTGATCGCCACCGCGAACATCGGCGGCATGATGCTCGCGCGCTCGCACGATCGACGGAAGGAGATCGCTGTGCGGCTCGCCATGGGAGCGAGCGGTGGCAGGCTCGTGCGTCAGCTGCTCGCCGAGAGCTGCGTCCTCGCGCTCTTCGGTGGGGCAGTGGGCGTGGCCCTCGCCTACGTCGGCACCGCCCGGCTCTCCGACGTCCCCCTGCCGATCGACGCGACGATGAGCGTCGACCTGCGGCCCGATGGGCGCGTCCTGCTGGCGACCCTGGTCGTCACCCTCGTGACCGGCGTGCTCTACGGACTCGGCCCGGCGCTGGGATCGGCGCGGACGGACCTCAACACGACGCTGAAGGAAGGGGCGCGCGGGCTGCGTCTCGGCGGGAGGCGCAACGTCTTCGTCGTCGGGCAGCTCGTGCTCTCGACGGTGCTCCTCGTGGCGGCCGGCCTCCTCGTCCGCTCCTTCGAGGAGATGACGGACGTCGAGCTGGGCTTCGACCCCGCGGGGGTGACCGTGGCGACGCTGGCTCTCGGGACGCACGGCTACGAGCGGGAGGACGTCGGCCGCTTCTGGCAGCGCCTGACCGACGAGGCGCGAGAGCTCCCCGGGGTCGAGTCGGTCGGCGTGGCTCGGTTCGTCATGCTCGGCGGCGCGAACGCCAGCAGCCGCACCGTGCCCGTCGACGGGGAGGAGGACGCCGAGGTGTCCGCCTGGATCAACGTGGTCGATCCGGACTACTTCCCCACGATGCGCGTCGATCTGCTCGACGGCCGCTTCTTCGACGAGGGTGACGCCGCGGGCTCGGAGCGGGTGGCGGTCGTCAACGAGACCCTCGCCGAGCGATTCTGGCCGGGACGTTCCGCGGTCGGACGCCACATCCGGGCGGGAGCTTCGGAGTTCGAGGTCGTGGGGGTCGCGCGCGACGGTGTCTACGGCTTCGTCTACGACGGCCCGCGGCCGTACGCCTTCCTGCCTCTCGCTCAGAACTACCGATCGACTCTGTCACTGCACGTGCGCGTCACGGACGGCGCGCCGCCGGTGGCGCCGGCGATCCGCTCGATCGTACGCCGGCTCGACCCGTCCGTCGCGCCCTCGGGACTTCGGGCGCTCGCCGAAGTCGTGCGCTTCAACAGCTTCGGCCCGCGCTTCATCGCCGGCCTGGCGTCGCTCTTCTCCGCGGTCGGCCTGCTCCTCGCCGCGCTGGGCGTCTACGGGCTGCTCGCCGTCCAGGTGGCCCAGCAGTCCCGGGAGCTCGGAGTGCGCATGGCCATGGGCGCCGACCCCCGGGAGGTACTGCTTCTGGTCCTGCGCAGGGGTCTCGGTCTGGCGCTCGTGGGCTGTGGCACGGGCGTGGTGATCGCGCTGGTCGGGGCACGCGGTCTCGAGCCGCTCCTGTACGCCGTGGCCCCGCTGGATCTCCTCACCTTCCTGATCGTGCCGGCGCTTCTGACCGGGACCGTGGTCCTGGCCAGCCTCGTGCCCGCCGTTCGGGGAACGCGCGTCGATCCGACCGTCCTCCTCCGCGAGGAGTAGCCTCACTGCCCTCGCCCGGCTGCCTTGCCGCCCTTCGGACCCCCCGGTACGCTACGAGGGTGATCACGTGCGATGCCCGGGGCAGGGTGGGGAGGACGACGATGAGGAGCGTGACGGGGGGAGTCGCGTGCGCGCTCGGCGCGCTGACGGCGCTCGGCTGTGGCTCTGTCGGGACGCCCGCGCTGGAGGCGCCGCCGGGTGGGGCGCGCACGGTTCAGGTCGGGGGCGTGGCGGTCGAGACGTACACGCCCGACGGTCCGTACGCGCGGACCGTGGCGGCCCCGGAGTCGGAGGTCTGGCCGCACCTCCGTGCGGTCTTCGACCAGTTCGGCGTCGAGGTCACCGAGGTGAAGCGGAGCCAGTGGATCATGGGCAATCCGCGCTTCGTCGCCGCGCGGATCGAGGGGGAGCGGCTCTCGAGCTTCATGGACTGCGGCCGCGACCACATGGGACCGCACGCGGACCAGCACGAGGTGACGGTGACGCTGATGACGCAGCTTCTGCGCGACCCGTCGGGAGGCACGAGCGTGAACGTGCTCCTCGTGGCCTCGGCCCGGCCTCGCGCCTACGCTGCCGCACCGATCCCGTGCACGTGCACCCGCGGGCTGGAACGGCGGTTCCTGGGGCTGGCGGAGGAGTGACAAGAGGCGTGACGCCGAGGCCCGCGAGTGCCTGTCAACGTCAGGGAAATGCCGGGTGGTGGGTCTGACCCACTACCGAATGCCGCGAGGCAGAGCTCAGGCCAGCAGCTCGGCGACCCGGCTCCGCAGCGCCGGCACGACCTCGGTCTCGAACCACGGGTTTCGCTTGAACCAGGCCCGGTTGCGCGGGCTCGGGTGGGGCAGCGCCAGGCGCTCGGGCCACGCCTCGCGCCACGCGGCCACCGCCTCGGTCACGTTGCGGTCCCGGCCCAGGTGCCACGCCTGGGCGTACATCCCGAGCACGAGCGTGAGCCGCACGTTGGTGAGACCGGCCAGGACGCGCTCGCGCCACGTCGTGGCACACTCCGGCCTCGGGGGGTTGTCGCCCGAGCGTCCCGTGCCGGGGAAGCAGAAGCCCATCGGTACGATCCCCACGAGCCGGGGATCGTAAAAGTCGGTCCAGGTGACACCCAGCCACAGCTGCCACGTACCGGATCGGCCACGGCCGGTTGAGCCCAAGCTGCTCCCGCAGGCGCTCGCCCCGCGGGGCCGCGAACGGGATGCCCGACTCGTGCACCCGCCGGCCGGGCGCCTGGCCGGCGATCAGGATGCGGGCGTCCGGATGCACCTGCAGCACGGGCCTGGGGCCGAGCGGCAGATGCTCCTCGCACACGCGGCACGCGCGGATCTCGTTCAGCAGCTCGTCCAAAGCCTCACCCCGCTCGTCTCCGGCACGTCCCCGTCGGCTCCGGGACGTCGGGCGCCGTCACCCGGGGACCTGCTCTTCCGGGTACAGGGAAGCCGCGATCGCCTCCAGCCGTTCCACCTCGAGCGTCCCGCTCGCCATCAGGAAGTGTACGCCGCCCTCGTGCCAGGTGACGACCGCGGGAGCGCGACCGTCGACGTCGTCCGGGGGGACCTCGGGCCCGAGCGGGTACGCCCGGCCCTCGTGACCCGACACCCACACGGTGCGAGCGTCACGCCCGTACGGTACGCGCAGGGCGAGGCGGGCCACTTCGTCCGCACCGCGTCTCGCCTGGCTGAGCACGAATCCGTCGTAGTGGGCCTCCAGGCTCCTCGACCCCGCCGGAAGCTCGCGCCGGCGATGATCCCGGACGTGGATCGCGATCGACGGCTCGCCGAGGCCCGGGAGCCTCGGCCACCGAGGCTGGAAGGTGACGAGCTCCGAGGCTTCGCTTCGGGAAGCCACGGAGAGGAAGTGGGGGTTCCCGCCCGAGGGGGACGCCATCGTTGACGACCGGAAGCCGAAGCCGTCAGTTCACGCCGGGATCGGAGGGGAGCGAGGCCGGTGGCCGCGACTCCGCCATCTGCCTCAGCACGAGCGCGATGTCGAAGATCAGGAGCGTGACCGCCCAGCCCAGGAGCTGCGACGGGTACACCTCGGTGAGCGGGATGCTGAGTCCGACCAGGTTGAGGCCCTTCTCCAGGAGGGCGAGGCCGAAGACGAGCACCGCCGTGCCGAACAGCCACGGCGCGGTGAAGCGGTCCTGTTTTTCCATGGTTCTCGTTCCTGACGAATTCGATCGGTGCGCCTTGGGAGCCCGCTATCGTGCAGGCGGACCGGCCCTCCGGGCAATCGTCTCGTGACTTCGGACGACGCGGACGCTGTCGAGCCGCCCGACGCGGAGACCGGGACGGCGGTGGCGTCCCCCCCGGAAGGCCTCGCGAGCCGGCTCCGGCGCCTCCTCGGGCACCGCTTCTGGTCGGTCGACGCGGAGCTGGGCGCGCGCCAGCGACTCCGGCTGCTGGTGGGGATCCCCTTCGCGGCCATCGCCGGTCTGGCGTGGGGCGCCTTCGCCGCGCCTTCGCTCGTGGGCGGTCCGCTGCTGTGGCCGCTGGTCGGCGCGGCTTCCTTCTCGATGTTCATGTACGTGCAGCAGCGGCTCATCGGACCGATCGGACGCGTGGTCGGCCAGCTCTGGCCCCGACTCGGCGGGGTGGCGGGACTCGTCTGGGAGGTCGTCGCCGTGGGCGGCATCTTCTTCCTCCTCACCAGCGTGCTCGGAGCGCCCCTCGTGCCGGCGGTCGGCACCGCGCTCGGCCTGGGCGCCTTCTACGTGGTGCTCACCGAGTTCATGATGTTCGGCGCCGGCGGCTCGGGCGTCGCGCTGCTGCTGCACGGAGGCTCCGCCGCTTCGGGGTCGCGCAGGGAAGGGTTCTCCTACGCCGAATCGCTCGTCGCCCGCGGAAGGACGGCCGAGGCGATCGAGATCTACCTCGACGCGATCGCCCGTCGGCCCCGGAGCCTCGAGCCCTACCTCCGACTAAGCGCCCTGCGCGTCCGGGAGCGCGAGTACGAGGAGGCGCTGCGCGTGCTGCGTGAGGCGCGCCGAATCGCTCGCCTGAGCGCGGAGGAGGAGGCCGTCGTAGCGCGGCGCGTCCACTCGATCTGCTCCCGGCACCTCGGGCGCGCGGCGCTCGCGCGGCCGGAGCTCGAGTGGCTCATCGAGCGCCAGCGGAGGAGCGAGCACGCCACGTGGGCCCGCTGGCGGCTGCGCGAGATCGACGAGCAGCACGACGATCCGGAGACGGAATGGTCGTCCGCGCCGTGAAAGGAATCGCCGTCCCACACGAATAGACGGAGGAGCCACATCCATCCTCGGGGAGGGAGAAGAGGGATGCACACCAGAGCGATCGTCGGCGTGCGGACCGCCGCCGTGACCGCGCTCGCGCTCGTCGCGATGCCGTTCGAAGCGAGAGCCCAGGCGCCCGCGCCCCCCTCGTGCGAGGAGCTCGACGTCCACCGGCAGTGGGACTTCTGGGTCGGGGAGTGGGACGTCGTCGTGAACGACTCCACCCGCACGCCGGCCGGCACGAACACGATCACATCGATGCACGCGGGGTGCATGCTCCACGAGAGCTGGCGATCGGCCGGGGGCGGAACGGGATCGTCGACGAACTTCTACGACGGCGCCCGCGGCGTGTGGCGGCAGGTATGGGTCGCGCCCGCCTACGTCATCGAGATCGAAGGCGGGCTCGACGACGAGGGTGCCATGGTCCTCGAGGGCGAGCTGCGGACGTTCGTGAGCGGCTCGGTCTCCCCCTTCCGCGGCATCTGGACGGAGCTCGAGGACGGCGTCGTCAACCAGCGGTTCGAGATCCAGAACGCCGAGACCGGCGAGTGGACCGTCTGGTTCGACGGGCTCTACCTGCGTAAGGAGACGCGAACCCCGTAGGGCGCGCGTTCCGGGATCCGCGCGCGCTCCCGGAGCAGGGCCGGCGCGCTCCTAGAGCAGCGAGGGCGCGTGCCCCTCGAGCAACGACGTGAGCGCGTCTCGCCCGTCGGAGTCGATGTCGATGATGCGCACCCCGGTCTCGAAGCTTCCCCCGGTGCGGGCGAAGGCGTAGACGACCCGGCCGGTCACGCGCACCGGCGTCTCGTGCCCGGGCACCTCGAGGGACGCCTCGAGAACCGAGCCGGGTGCGCGCGCGCCGTCGAGCGACGCCGAGAAGCCCCCGTCTCCGACCGACGTCGTGCGGAACGTGCACTCCTCCCCGGAGTCGAAGCGGAGCTTGCCGTCCAGGGCGATGTCGGCCCGGCGGTACGATCGGGTGTTGTCGTTGAACCCGCGCACCTGGTTGCGTCCGCCGCTCTTCGACTCGTAGAGCGCCTTGTCCGCGGCCCGCACCAGGGCGGGCGCGTCGATGGCGTCACCGGGGAAGGTCGCCACCCCGATCGACACCGTGAGCAGGGACGGCAGGTCGATACCCGAGATCTTGTCGAGCTCCTCCTCGACGACCTGACGGAGGCGCCGCATCGCGTCGAGCGCCTCGGACTTCGTCGTCTCGGCCAGGACGATCGAGAACTCCTCACCGCCGTAGCGGACGCAGACGTCGTTCTGCCGGACGCAGTGGGTCATGGCGCGCGATACCGCGATGAGCGCCTGGTTGCCGACGTCGTGACCGTGCGCGTCGTTGAACTGCTTGAAGTAGTCGACGTCGATCATGGCCAGGGAGAGCGGCACCATGCGCCGGGAGCAGCGGGACAGCTCGCGCTCCACGTGCTCCTCGAAGAAGCGGAAATTGTGCAGCCCCGTCAGCCCGTCACGGTGCACGGACTCGCGCAGCTCCTCGAACTTCCGGCCCTCGACGATCTTGGGGCGTTGCACGACCTCCGACTCGAGCAGCCAGTCCAGCAGCGCCGCCCGGATGTCCACCGGACGGCCGAGCCGGGCCGTCATCTCCTTCTGGCGTTCGACGACCTGGCGCCACTGCTCCGCGGTCTCCTCCGGACGCAGGTCGACGGGGGCGAGCTCGCGCAGGAGCGCGTGGTACAGGCTCCGGCCGCCGGACCCCGCGATCGCGAGCAGCTCGGCCTCCAGACGGCCGGCATCGTGCCAGATGCCGTAAGTGAGCGCGTCGAGGTGCCGCCGGAGCTCCGGATCGGTGTCGGCCGGGTTGTTGGTCAGATCGTGCGCGCTCATGGCCCCGCGACGTTGAAGACCCGTATCCGGGAACAATCGACGTTCCCGCGGGGCGCAATACAAGTCCGACCCCTCATTCCACACTACACCATTCCCTGCGATCTATCGACAACTACGTGCCCGACGGCCACCTTCGCGCATGACTTCATCGAACGGCGCCGCCATCACGGGCTGGGGCAAGTGCATGCCCCCGGCCGTCCTGAGCAACGACGACCTGGCCACGTTCCTGGACACGTCGGACGAATGGATCACGACGCGGACCGGGATGAAGGAACGGCGCGTCTCGCACGTCTCCGCCACGGAGATGGCCGCGCTGGCGGCCAGGCGTGCGCTGGCCTGCGCCGACCTCGATCCGGCCGACCTGGACCTGGTCGTCTACGGGGGCGTGAGCAACGACGAGCTCTGCCCCAACAGCGCGTCGGGCGTCCAGATCGCGCTCGGGGCGCGCAACGCCGCGTCGATCGACCTCAACACGGCGTGCACGAGCTTCTGTTACGGGCTCGTGGCCGCGACGGCGATGATCCGGACCGGAGCGGCGCGCTCGGCCGTCGTGATCGGGGTCGAGCTGATCAGCCGCTACATGGACTGGACCAACCGCAACGTGGCGGTCCTCTTCGGCGACGGGGCGGCCGCGGTGGTGCTCGAGGCGACCGACCGGGAGGAAGGGCTGCGGGCGAGCGTGCTCGGCTGCGACGCCGAGGCGCGACAGACGCTGCGCGTCCGCGGCATCGGCTGCGGGTACGCGGGGCTGGGCGTCACGCTGGGTGACACGTTCTGGGACTTCGACGGCCAGCTCATCTTCAAGCGCGCCGTCAAGGCGATGTCGGGAGCGTCGGCCCGCGTCCTCGAGGAGGCCGGGCTCACCGCCGCCGACGTATCGCTGGTCGTGCCGCACCAGGCCAACCTCCGCATCATCGAGTCCGTGGCGAAGTACGCCGGGGTCCCGATGGAGCGCGTCATGCTCACCGTCGAGAAGTACGGCAACATGAGCGCCGCCACCGTGCCCGTAGCCCTCGTCGAAGCGCTGGAGGAAGGCCGGGTGGAGCCGGGCTCCTGGCTCCTGATGCCCGCTTTCGGGGGCGGCCTGACGTACTGCTCCCTCCTCGTGAAGTGGGGCGACCGCGTGACGCCGCTCGGCTCGGTCGACGACGAGCTGCCCCCCGCGCGCGAGACCGCGCTCGAGATGGTCAACCGCGTGCGGGCGAGTCAGGACCCGCACGGCCGCTCGCTGGACGGTCTCAACGCTCCGGTCTTCGCCGAGCAACGGGCGGCCGTCGACGGCTGATCGGCTCCGCGGGCCCGGTGACGTCCGCGCCGCCTCACGTTCTGCCCGGCCCGGTCGACAATCCTCCATGACCGGCGCCCACGACCTCGATCGCGGGCGCGGCTGATTCGCCGGAGGCCAGGTGCAGACGATCGGCGGTGCCAGGACGCGGGCGCGCGCGGCGCGCAGGGTCGCCGCGCTCGTGCTGCTTTCCGCGTCGACCGCGGCCTGCCCCGGTCTCCCAACGGGGAACGATCCCCGTGTCGAAGACCCCTGCTACTCTCCCACCGTCTGGGTCGACACGCTCTCGATGCAGGTCGACTCGGTGTCGTGGGACTGGACCCCGGGGCTCTGCGACTAGACCGTCGTCGCGCCGAGCCCCGCCGGGCGGCGTCGTTCCACCGTTCATCGCCTCGCGACCACCGCTCGGCCGTCCGACGGCCGTTCCGGCCCTCGCCCCCGCGCATTCTGCCGTGAATGGCCCGCGCCGAGGAGGGCGCCGGGCCACGCACACGGGACGGGAGGAAGGGCATGGGTACGGCACGACGGGACGGGTCGGCGCGGCGGCGCGGCACGGCATCGCGGCGCGGCACGGCGTCACGGCGCGGCACGGGATCACGGTTCGGCGCCGGATCACGGCTCGCCGACGCACGACGCGCGGCGGCGGCCCTCGCGGTCGCGATGGCGCTCCTCCCCGGGGCGGTGGCCGGGCAGACGACCGAGCCGCTCGCGCTGCATCGGCTGACCGGTCCGATCGACCTCGACGGCCGCCCGGACGAGGCGGCGTGGGCCGAGGTGCCGCCGCTGCCGCTCACGATGTACTACCCGACCTTCGGCGGCACACCGGCCGAGCGCACCGAGATCCGGGTCGCCTACGACGACGACCACCTCTACGCGGCCGGCTGGTTCTACGACTCGGACCCCGACGGCATCCGCGTGAACTCGCTGTATCGGGACCGGTGGAACGGCGATGACGCCTTCGCGATCTACGTCGACGCCTTCAACGACAACCAGAACGCCAAGTGGTTCGGGACGACCCCGTCGGGGATGCGCTTCGACATCCTCGTCTCCGACGACGGCGGGTCGCTCAACGACAGCTGGGACGCCTTCTGGGACTCCGAGACGACGCTCGATGCCGAGGGATGGTTCGCCGAGGTGCGCATCCCGCTGTCGACGCTCGGATTCCAGGTCGACGACGAGGGGCGCGCCGTCATGGGGCTCACCGTCACCCGGCTCGTGTCACGCACCGGAGAACGGGTCACCTTCCCGGCCATCGACCCGCGCTTCGCCTTCAGGCAGCCGTCGGTGGCGCACGACGTGGTGCTCGAGGGAGTCACCACCGACCGTCCGGCGTACTTCACGGCCTACGCGCTCGGAGGCGTCGAGCGCTCGGCTGTGGAAGCCGCGCCGGGCTTCGAGCACGAGAACAGGGTGCAGCGGGAGGCGGGGCTGGACGTCCGCTACGCGCTGGCGAGCAACCTCACGCTCGACGTCACGGCCAACACGGACTTCGCCCAGGTCGAGGCGGACGACCAGCAGGTCAACCTCGACCGTTTCTCGCTCTTCTTCCCGGAGAAGCGGCGCTTCTTCCAGGAGCAGTCGGGGATCTTCGACTTCCAGCTCGGCAACGGGAGCCGGGTCTTCCACTCCCGTCGCATCGGGCTCACCGACGACAACGAGCCGGTCCCGGTCCTGGGCGGAGCCCGCATGGTGGGCCGGGTGGGGGAGTGGGACGTCGGCGTGCTGAACATGCAGACCGACGGCGTCGGCCCCCTCGGCAGCGAGAACTTCGGGACGGTTCGGCTCCGCCGGCGCGTCCTCAACGACTTCTCGACCGTCGGCGGCATCGTGACGACGCGGGCCCGTTCGGGGGCGTGGAACGTGGCGACCGGCCTCGACGGCACCGTGCGGCTCTTCGGAGACAACTACCTGACGGCGAAGTGGGCGGCGACCGCCGATCAGGACGCCCGGCTCGATCCGGTCGAGTCGGCTCAGGTGTACCTGACATGGGAGCAGCGGGCCAGCCGGGGCCTCGCCTACCAGATCTCGGCCACCCACTCCGGGGCCGACTTTCGCCCGGAGCTCGGCTTCCTGCCCCGTTCCGACTTCCACCGCGTGGCCACGTACGGCAACTACTACATCTTCACGGACGACCACCCGTACTTCCGGCGGATCTTCCCGGGCTACCTGGCGTTTTCGACGTTCCGCAACTCCGACGGCGCGCTCGAGTCGGGCCAGTACGCGGTCTGGGTGCAGTGGGAGACGAAGGCGGGCGGGGGCGGCTGGCTCGAGCCGAAGCTCTTCGTCGAGGACGTGCTGACGCCGTTCACGATCGGGGGCGAGATCGGCATCCCGGCGGGCCGCTACACCTTCGCGGACTTCCAGGCCGTCTGGTCGATGCCGGACGGTCGTCGCCTGAGGACGTCGATCGACGCGCGGGCCGGCTCGTACTTCGATGGTCGTCGGGTGCAGGTGCTGGCGCGCCCGACGTGGAACGTCTCGCCCCACCTCGAGCTCGGGGCGGACTACCAGTGGACGTGGCTCCACTTCGGGGAGCGCGACTTCGCCCCGCCGGCCGCCGGCCCTCTCGAGCTCTACGGTCCCGGATCGACGCACATCCACGTCGGGAGGCTCCGCGTGCGGACGGCGCTCGACAGTCGGGCGTCGGGCAACGCCTTCCTGCAGTACAACTCGACGACGGACCGGTTGGACCTCAACGTCCGGCTGCGCTACAACTTCTCGGAGGGTCGGGACCTCTGGCTGGTCTTCAACGAAGGGCTCGCCACCCAGACCCTGACGGATCCGAGCCAGCCGGAGCTGCCTCGCTCGCTCGAGCGCACCTTCATCGTGAAGTACACCCATACGCTGAGAGGCTGAGAGCGCCCCATGGAGCCGACCGAGCGAGCCACGGCGGGCGCGCCGGCCGGCGGACGTTCCCGACGTGCGCTCGGGGTGGTCCTCGCGGTGAGCGCCGCGTGGGTCCTGCTCGGGGTCGTGCTCGGAAGCCAGACCGCGCTCGGCATGACGATGCAGGGCACGCCGGCGGTGCTCGCCGACGCGATCCGGACCGCCTGGGTCAACAACCTCCCCTGGATCCCGGGCACGCTGGTGGCGATCGCGCTGGCGCTGCGCTTCCCGCTGGACCGCGCGTCGTGGCGCCGGTCGCTGCCGGTCCACCTGCTGGCCGTGCCGGCGGTGTCGTGGCTGGCCAACGTCGGGGTCGTCCTGGGCTTCTGGGCGATGGCCGGAACGTTCGAAGGCGTCGGCGCGCTGGCGCGTCAGGCCGCCTTCTGGGCGACGATCCGCATCCACGTGGCGGCCCTCGTCTACGGCGTGGCGGTGGCGCTGACGCACGGCTGGGTCTGGCTCCGGGACGGGCGCGCGCGCGAGCTGCGGCTGGCCCGCGTCGAGGCGCAGCTCACCCGCGCCCGCCTCGAGGCGCTCAACGCGCAGATCCGGCCGCATTTCCTCTTCAACACGCTGCACACGATCGGACAGCTGTGGCGCTCCGGCCGCCCGGACGCCGCCGAGGAGATGCTCGACCGGCTCGGCGCCCTCTTCCAGCGGGTCCGCTCGACGACGGAAGGAACCGCGATCCCGCTGCACGACGAGCTGGCCATGGTCGAGGAATACCTGGCCATCGAGCAGGCCCGCTTGTCCGATCGGCGGGAGGTGGCCGTCGTGGCCGACGCGGGAACGCGGGCGTGTCTGGTGCCGCCCCTGCTCCTGCAGCCGCTCGTCGAGAACGCGATCCGTCACGGGGCGGGGACGGTGGAAGGCCGGGGCTGCGTCCGGGTGGAGGCGACGCTCGACGGGGACGTCCTGGTCGTGGAGGTCCGCGACAACGGTCCGGGCCTCGGGGCGGGCGCGTCGCGCGCGGGGAGCGGGACGGGCGTGTCGAACACCCGGGAGCGGCTGCTGCACGCCTGTGGCGAAGAGGCGA
>CALJLC010000339.1 GCA_937982605.1 uncultured Gemmatimonadales bacterium
GGTTTCGTCCCAGCGACCGCGCGGCGTAGCGGAGGTCCTGCACCACACCCTCGAGCATCGTCTTCATCCTGGCCCTCCTCTGTCCTTTCGTCCACTCGTCCACCCACAGCCCGGAGAGGAGCCGGACGGCTCCCCAGAGCTCCCTGGCGGCGAAGGCGACCGGCCGCCCTCCGCTCGCCTCGTCGGCCACGCGCTCGACGAGCACCGCGTAGAGCTCCTCGAGGCGCTCATGCCGGAAGCGCCGCGGCGTGAGCCGGCACAGAAGCCGGATCAGCCGGAGCGTCACGGAGCGCCCCCGGCGAGGAGATTCTTGTCGCGCGCGGTCGCGACCAGCCCCGCGAGACGGACCGACTCGGCCTCCGCGTGGTCCCTCCCCTTGCGGGTCAGGCGGTAGTACCGGCGGCGCCGGTCTTCGCCGGGAGCGGCCTCGGCCTCCTCGATCAGCTCGTCGCCGAGCATGCGCTGGAGCGCCAGGTACAGCGCACCGGTGCTCGGCGCCGCGGACGCCCCGGCCCGGTCTTCGATCTCCTTGATGATGCCGTAGCCGTGGCGGTCGTCGTCGGCGAGGGCGAGCAGGATGTCGTAGGTCAGCGGGGTCATGGAAGCCACGGCGGCCGCTCCGTCGCAGAGGGTGGTCGTGGGGTGACTATATATGTGACTTATATATTTGGCAATTACTGAGGCGGGAGGGTGGTCCCTCGTCTCGACGGTATCCGGAGCCGGCGGTGGCCTCGGCGCTTGATCGTCGGGGCACCATGCGCGAGGCTCCGGCATGGACGTGCAGCTCGGCCTCTTCCCCGAAGACCCGCCGCCGCGCCCGACGGCGGGCGTCGCCGCGGCCGCGGTACCGGTCGGGGTACGGGAGGTTGCGGAGCGGCTGCCGTCGAGGCTCCGCATGGGGACGTCGTCGTGGTCCTTCCCCGGATGGGCCGGCATCGTGTGGGACCGATCGGTCTCGGCGACGACACTCGCCCGCGACGGACTCTCCGCCTACGCGCGCCACCCGCTCCTGCGCACCGTCGGCATCGACCGCACGTACTACCGGTCCATCGGCGCGGACGATTTCCGCGCGTACGCGCGAGCGGTACCCGACGACTTCCGATTCCTGGTGAAGGCCGATCGGCTGGTGACCTCTCCGACGGAGCCGGAGGGATACGGCGTGCGGGATCTGAACCCGCGCTTCCTGGACCCCGTGTGGGCCGCCGACGAGGTGGTGGCTCCGATGGTCGAGGGGCTCGGGGAGAAGGCCGGACCGCTGCTCTTCCAGT
>CALJLC010000340.1 GCA_937982605.1 uncultured Gemmatimonadales bacterium
TCGGCGGGTCGCTCCGGGGCGCACTCCATCATGGGGGTCGCTACCGAGGCGAGGGCTCCCTCCGACGGGCGGCGGGTCGTGCTCCTCCTCGGCACGAGCCTCACGGCGGGTCTCGGCCTGGAACGGGACGCCGACGGCTACGTCTCCGTGCTCGACTCGATGGCCGCCGCGGCCGGCATCCCGTTCCACGCGGTGAACGCCGGAGTTTCCGGAGAGACGAGCGCCGGCGGGCTCCGCCGACTCGACTGGGTCCTGCGCACGCCCCTCGACCTGCTCTTCCTCGAGCTCGGCGCGAACGACGGGCTTCGAGGCCACGACCCGCTGTCGACCGCGGACAACCTGCAGCGCATCGTGCAGCAGACAAGGGCGCGGTACCCGGAAGCCCGCGTGATCCTTGCCGGCATGGAAGCGCCGCCGAATCTCGGAGAGCGCTACACCGGGGCCTTCCGGGCGGTCTTCGCGGGCGTCGCGGAGTCGATGGGTGCCGACCTCGTTCCCTTCCTGCTGGAGGGCGTGGCCGGCGTGCCCGAGCTGAACCAGCCGGATCGCATCCACCCGACCGCCGAGGGGCATCGGCGCATCGCGCGGAACGTCTGGCCGATCCTGGAGCCGCACCTCCGCGCGCTCCACGCGGAGGGAGGCCCGTGAGCCGGAGCCTCTTCGGTCCGGGGACGTTCGTCCTCGGCGGCGGTGCGGCCCTCATGGGCCTCTTCCTCCTCGTCGGCTTCCTGCTACCCGGGTCGTGGGAAGCGAGCGCCTCGGCCACGCTCGACGCGCCGCCGGATGCGGTGAGGGCGCGGCTGGACTCCCCGGAAGGGTGGAGCGACTGGACCACCTGGCCGGACTCGACGACCCGCTCGGGCCCCGCGCGCGGGGCCGGCGCCACGCTGGCGTGGAGCAGCAGCGAGCTCGGTTCGGGCAGCTTCCGGGTCTCGGAAGCGACGACCGACCGGGTTGCCTACGAGGTCACCGTGGAGGGTGTGGGCGGCAGCGCGCTGCGCACGAGCGGCCGGATCGTCCTGCGCGCCGTGCCCGAAGGCACCCACGTCGAGTGGAGCGAAGAAGGGGACCTCGGCAGCAACCCGCTCATGGGGTGGTGGGCCCTCTCGATGGACCGCGCGCAGAGCGCGGAGCTCGGAAAGAGCCTGGATCGGCTGGCCGAGGTCCTCCGCGCCGCACGTTAGGCTCGGGTCACGGGAAGCCCTCGGGTCCCCCGAGACGCGGCCGTCCGCGCGAGGTCAGACCCGGTTCCGTGCCCAGTCGATGAGGTCGCGGTTGGTGCTCGTCTTCCGCATCGCCCCGAGGAGCTCGATCATCGCCTCGGCGGGCTGGAGACCCGCGAACTGCCGCCGCATGGCGTGCGAGATCCAGAGCTGGTCGTCGTCGAGGAGCAGCTCCTCCTTCCGCGTGGCCGACCCCGTGATGTCGATCGCCGGGTAGATGCGCCGGTCCGCCAGCTCGCGCGACAGGAGGAGCTCGCTGTTCCCGGTGCCCTTGAACTCCTCGAAGATGACCTGATCCATGCGCGAGCCGGTGTCGACGAGCGCCGTGCCGATGATCGTCAGCGAGCCGCCGCCCTGCTCCGGCGCGATCTTGCGGGCGCTGCCCAGGAAGCGCTTCGGCTTCTCGAGCGCGTTCGAGTCCAGACCGCCGGACATGGTGCGGCCGCTTCCACCCTTGAGCGAGTTGTACGCCCGGGCCAGGCGGGTGATCGAGTCGAGGATGATGACGACGTCCTCGCCCTGCTCGACCCGCCGACGCGCCCGCTCAAGCGTCATCTCGGCCACCTGCACGTGCCGCTCGGCCGGACGGTCGAAGGTCGACGAGATGACCTCGCCGAAACCGCACTGCTCCATCTCGGTGACCTCTTCCGGCCGCTCGTCGACCAGTAGGATCATGAGGTGGCACTCCGGGTGGTTCTTGACGATCCCCTCGGCCACCGACTGCATGACCATCGTCTTTCCGGCCTTGGCGGGAGCCACGATCATGGCGCGCTGGCCCTTGCCGAAGGGGCAGAAGAGGTCGATGACGCGGTTCGTCATCTCGGGCTCGCCGCGCCACTTCCGACCGCACTCGAGCTTGAGCTGCTCGTCGGGGTGCATGGCGCTGAGCTTGTTGAACTCGGGCCGGCGGGCCGCTTCCTCCGGCGGGCGGTCGTTGACCAGCGCCAGGTACGCGAGGGGCGGGCTCTTTCCCGCCCGCGCCTTCTCGGCCACGATGCCGTAGATCTCGTCGCCCGTGCGCAGCCCGTGCTTCTGGATCAGGCGGGACGGCACGTAGATGTCGTCGTCTCCGGGGGCGTAGTGGGACTCCCGGCGCCGGATGAAGCCCGAGCCCGATCCGAGCGCTTCGAGCAGTCCCAGCGGACGGGACATCTGCATGAGCTCCTCGGGGTCCTCGGGAAGGCCCTCCATGAGCTCCTGCTCGCTCGGGCCGCCGCGGTCGTCGCCGCCGCCTCCACCGCCACCGCCACCGCCGCCGCGTCCGCGCCGGCGACCCCGGCGACGTCGGCGATTCCGCCGACCCTTGTTGTTGTTCTGGCCCTGGTTGTTGCGGCCGCCGGACTGGCGCCCGTTCCCGCCGCCCTCGCCGGAGGCGTCGCCGCCTCCCGAGCCGGACGGGCCGTTCGAGGAGTCCGCGGGAGATGCGTCCGAGCCGGAGCTCTCGACCTGCGGAGAGGAATTCTGTGGTGCTTCCTGGGATTCGGGCACGTCTTCACCCAATGGGACGGGCCAGGACGTACGAACCGGAAGGTTCGCCGATGCCCGTCGGGACATGGTTCCGCGACTGGTGGGTCGGGGGTCTCGTCCGATCGGCGAGCCGAAGGGCCACGCCGCGGCCGACGGCGGATTGCCACGTCGGCTGGACTCCTCCAATGTTGGCAGAAGTCCGGCGCGGATCAAGTCGAACGAATCGGGACGGTACGCATGACGGGTACGACATCGAGCCGCCGAGGCTTTCTGACCGCGCTCCTCTCGGCCGGCGCGGCCGCACCCCTCGTGGCGCGCGCGGAGCGCCTCGAAGCGGCCCTCGCGCCCACGTCGATCCGGCCCCGCTTCACCGCGGACGACGCGGAGTCGATCCGCCGCCTGGCCGATCGCTATCTCCTGGCGGACGACCTGATCTACCTGAACCACGCGTCGATCGGGACCGTCCCGCGCTCCGTGGTCCAGGCCCACGCCGGCTACCTCGAGCTGTGCGAGTCGTACCCCTCGCTGTACGTGTGGGGGGCGGT